>JBBQXV010000093.1:0-29079 GCA_038209335.1 Polyangiales bacterium
GCGCAGCTTCTCCAACAGCGTCCCTTCGATCGGCAACATGCGCGCGCAGCCAAGCACGCCCGACTTGCGGCGTCAGCCCTCGCCACCGCGGCCGGCGCTGCGCAAGTGCGAACGCTTACGCCGTTGCTGAACGGGTTACGCAACATGCGCGCGCAGCCAAGCACGCCCGACTTGCGGCGTCAGCCCTCGCCACCGCGGCCGGCGCTGCGCAAGTGCGAACGCTTACGCCGTTGCTGAACGGGTTACAGTGCAGCGCGGTCGGCGCGCTCGCGCCGATGGTGATCTCCGGCGTCGCCGCCGGCGTGTTGGTGACGGCCGCGGGCGCCGTCGGTGAACGCTTCCTTCGAGGGGAGCCGCGACGCGCCCCGAAGCATTTCGGGGTGGGCGTCGTTGCCCTTCAAAGGGACGACTGTGAACGTTCACGCGCGGGGGCTTCGCGCGGGGGCGCGGGCGCGGGTGCGGGCGGGATTTAGGTGTCGAGGCGTGAGGTTGCGGGAATGCGCGCGCTGCGCGTCTTTTCCACGGCGGGGGGTGAGCGGTTCACGGAGACCGCTGACGCCGTCATTCGACGAGCTTCACGTGGGGAGGTCGCTTGCGACCGACGCGAAGCCCGCCGTACACGAGCGCGCCGCCGACCAGCAGCGGAGGCAGTGCCAAGAGCAGGACGGCGCCAGGTGCGCCGGATTTTGGATCGGAGATGAAAGCCGCCAGGAGGAGCACGACGAGCGCCGCGATGAGGAGCACGAACCATCCGACGCCGAGCAAGATCAGCGAGAGGAGGGACCGCCCGTGCATGAGCTCGTTCTCGCCCTCGCCCGGAGGCAACACGCGCCTTGGGCGAACGAGCCGAAGAGCCCAGACCGACGCGAAGCCGGGCGCGAGCGCGAGCGGCGCCGTGTATTGCGGACCGAGGCCGACGTGGAGCAACGACATCGCGATGATCGACGCCATGAAGACGACGGCGAGGAGCATGGCTTCTACGCCGTCGATGCGGAAGCGGTAGGCGGAGCGAGGGAGGAGCATCGGGGCAGGTCGTTCCGGCGTCAGGATGGGAGACGTGCGCTAGCGTCGGCCGGGGGATCGCCGCGCTGCGCGATGAGCCTCTCCACGAACGCAAACGGCTGCACGTCGTGCGCACCAATGCGCATCGAGCACCCGGCGGCCGCCGTATGGCCACCGCCGCCGTGCGCCTTCGCGATCGCCGCGCAGTCGACGCCGGTGTGCGATCGCAGCGAGAGCTTCAACTTCGCCGCGCCGTCTTCGAAGGCGTAGCTGAAGCCGACGAGCAGATCGACGCTGTCGCCGAGCAGCTCCGCGCCGTCGCTCGTGACCGAGACGCCTTGCACGGCGAGCACGCGGCGTCCGTCGGCGGTGGTGAAGCGATAGCCGCCATCGATCGCGCGGCGCACGCGCTCCTCCTCTTTCGCCTGGAGGAGATGCCCGAGCTCCAAGATCTCCGGCAGCTCGCGATCGAGAGCTTCCATCGAGTGAGCGTGCCACCACGACTTCGGGCGAAAGAGCAGCATCTGCGAGAGCGCGCACGCTTCGCCCCAGAGCGGACTCTTTCGCTGCCACGTGTCGCGAATGCCAACGAGCTGCGCGAACCGCTCGGCGACGAGTAGCCCCTTGGGGGACGCCGACGGCTCGTCCGCTTCGATGGGTTCCCATACGTGCCGATGCGCGAGCACGGCGCCGGAGATCCCCGGCTCTGTCGCCTCGTCGCCGAAGACGCCGTTTTCGCCCATCGCCTCGACGCTGGGTTTCGCGGTGCGGTGGTGGTCGAGGACGATGGTCCCCGCGCGCGCGAACTCCGCGACGCGATCGGGATGCGGAGAGAAGTCGCAGAAGAGGAGGCCGGGCTCCGCGGGCAGCTCGAGGTGCTCGCGCGTGCCGTGCTGCAGGTAGCGCACGGGGATGTCGCCCAGGGCGTCGCGAAGAAGGACGGCGGACGCGATGCCGTCGGGGCAGTTGTCGTGCACGACGAGGGTGGAAACGGCGCGGAGCTTTGCGAGCGGAATCATTTCGATGCCTCGATAGCAGAGGATGGGACGGCGTACCCTCCGTTGTCGGCACGCGCCCGCAGTAGTTGCGCGTTTTCGATCAGGGCAGCTGCGAACGGGCGCGCTCCGCGCCGTTGTCGTTCGCGGGATCGGGGCAGACGCCGCGCTGCTTCGCCGTCTCGAGCGAGAGCAGGTACAAATCGCGGACGACGTTGATCGGCACGCCGCGGCGGCCGAGCACGCTGACGCGCGCGACCGCGCGGAGGTGCGCGTCGAACGGCGGCGCGCCGTGAGAGATGGCGAGACGCTCGCGCATCTTCTTCATGCAGAAGGTGTGGTCGAGCAGCCGGTGGCGCGCGGCCTCTTCGGGCGCGAGCTGCCGAGTCGGCTCGCTGCATTTGCCGTCGAGCGCGGCGCGCGCGTCGATGTGGGACTCGCGTTCGTGCCAGGTGCGGAGGAGAAGGGCCGCAGTCGCGGCAGTGGTGGGGGTTCATGTCGAACAGCGTGACGACGCTGATTCGGCGAAGGGGTGGGGCGGTTAGACGTGGGTCGAGCGGCGTTGCCGCTGTCAGCGCCACTAGCCCTCCGGTCGAAATCCGATCTCGAGGTTCACCTGTACGGCGCTTGGGCTGCGAAGGACGCTGGAGCTCATCGCGACGTCCTCCATCTAGCCTTGCGTCAGTGTCGCGTACTCCTGAAATAGAATGGCCGGAATCTCCGCGTCGAGCGCCCATGTGATCGCGATCGGCCGGTCGCCCTCGTGCCGGACATACCGAGCGCGCCCGAGAAACGAGTACGCCCCATCCTGGTCGCTTCGCGCGAACAAGTAGAACGACCATCCGTTCGACGGGCTCTCGATGTACCGCTTTCCGGAGTCTCGAGAGACGCTCGCAGCGGATTGCGTCTCCCAATGGAAGAGCGAGCGGCTGATCGCATAGTCGCGATAGCGAGTCGTCGGCGAGAAACTGCGCGCGGACTTGTCGAGCGTGACGAGGAGCAACTCGCGATCCGACTCCAGCTTGACGATTCCGCCTTGGGGAATCGTCTTCTTCTCGCCCGGCGTGACATAGCCGACGGCCGCCATGATCTCGCGGCGCTCGTAGTGACGATGGAGCGCAAGCGGCCACTCCGCGACTGGAAATACATCGTTCGCGAGAGGCGTACGGTCGCCGAGCACATCGACGAGCTGCTTCAGCTCCTCACGAATCGCCACGCGCGCGCCGTACGCACGGACCGTGTCCTCCGCGAGCGGGAGAACGCCGCGATGCTCCAACTGGAAATCGAGCATCGCGACTCGCCGTCGATAGAGATCGGTCCTCTCGGCAGGCGGTGATTCAGGCTCGACGACAGCGCTCGCCCACGTCCGCAGACGAGTTGGCTCGTCGACATGAAGCAACCAACCAAGCCGGCGACTCCAATCGCGTGTCTCGTCATCGAGCGCACCGATCAGTCCCGCACCTTCGCAAAGCACAGTCCAACCACCGGCCTTGTAGACGTCGCTCGGCTCACGACCGGTCTCGTCAAGGTAGCGTCCAAGCGTCAGCGTCGGCTCGGTCTGCGCGAGCTCCTTCACCTCCGCGATGAGCTTGCGTGCGCTTGCTAGGGTGTCGCGGAGCGACGCGAGCACGGTTTCGCGAGCAACAGAGTCGAGCTGCAGGACGCAACCGCTTGGGAGAAATGGGAATCCCTCGTGCGCGGCTTTCGCGAGCTTCGCGCGCGCGATCCCGGTGAACGCGCTGAAGGTGGCATCGAACCGGAACTCCTTGCGATGCGTGCCGATGAAATCGAGCACGAGGCACGACGTCTTCCCGTCGTCCTGTCGAAGACCGCGTCCGAGCTGCTGAACGAAGAGCGTCGCACTGGCGGTCGGACGGAGAAATAGGAGCACGTCGACAAATGGAAGATCGACCCCCTCGTTGTAGAGGTCGCACGTAACCAGCACATTGACGGCACGCTCACGAAGCTGACGCGGCGCCGCGGCACGCACGTCAACGCGCGTATCACCGTGAACGGCGAGCGCAGGAATGCCGCGCTTCGTGAGCGCTCTTGCCATGAACTCCGCGTGTTCGATCGACACGCAGAATGCGAGCGCGCGAACCGAACGCACGTCGCTGACGCGCTTGCGAAGCTGTTCGATGACGAGATCGACGCGCGCATCATTGCCCGTGTAGAGCTGCGACAGCTCAGCTGCATCGTATCCGGTGCGACTCCAGCGGACGCGCGACAGATCGGTGTTGTCCGAAACGCCGTAGTACTCGAACGGAACCAGCAGCTGGCGTTCGAGCGCGTGCCAGAGCCGAAGCTCGGCAGCGAGGTGACCGTCGAAGTCCGGCAGGAGGGACTTTCCGTCCATACGCTCGGGCGTCGCTGTGAGACCGAGCATGATCTCCGGGCGGAGCTTTGGAACGAGCTCCTGGTACGAATCCGCGGGTGCGTGATGACATTCGTCGAGCACGACGTAGCGAAAGTGCTCCGCGCCAAATCGCTTCAGGATGTCGCGAGCCACCGCGCTCTGAATCGTCGCGAACACATGATTCCACTGCGTGGGTTCTTCGCCCTGCGCGAGCAATTCACCAAACGCGCCTTCGCCGAGCACGTGTCGAAAGGTCATGCGCGCTTGTTCGAGTAGCTCTCGGCGATGCGCGAGAAACAATAGCTTCGGCGCGAGGCCCGCCCGGTCGCGTTGGCGCTTGTAGTCGAACGCAGCAATGACTGTCTTGCCGGTCCCGGTGGCAGCAACGACCAGGTTTCGTGTCCGCGCGTGAACGGTCCGCTCGGCTTCGAGGCGATCGAGGATCTCTTCTTGAAACGGGAACGGGCGAAGCGTGAAGAGGATCGTGGTTGTCGCGTCGGACGTGGATCGTTCCGCAGCGAGAGCTGCACGGAGGCGTTCGCGACACTCGTTCGATGTCGGATCGTAAGGCTCGAACTCCGGATCGAACCAGAGACTGTCGAACGTGCCTTGGAACTTCTCGATGACGTGCGGAAGGTCGGCGCCGCAGATCTTCACCATCCATTCGTGGCCACTTCCGAGGGCGGTGTTGGTGAGGTTCGCCGATCCGACGTAGGCGGTGTCGAGCCCCGTGAGTCGGCGAAACAGCCACGCCTTCGCGTGGAGTCGCGTTCGGCGGACGTCGTATGAGACCTTCACGCTGACGCCCGGCAGGCGCGCGAGCGCATCGAGCGCGGCGACCTCGGTGATGCCACCGAACGTCGTCGTCAACAGGCGGAGGCGCTCACCGGTGCCGCGCTGACAAAACGATTCCAGCGCATCGCGGATGGCGCGAACGCCGCCGACGGAGACGAACGCGATGATGATGTCGATGCGATCCGCCGATGCGATCTCGCGAGCGAGCTCGTGCCCGAGTGCGGGCTCGGTTCGATTGCGCGTGAGCAGCGTGCTCGACGCGAGCGGTGTCGCCGGCCGAACGAGCGGCGCCGTCCGATGGATCGCATCGAGACGTCTTGGTGGCGGGGCGAGGGCCGCCTCTGCGGCGGCGTGCTTTGGTGCGAGCTCGAGCAGGCGGGCGAGAAGCTCATTCGCAAGCGTCGCTTGGGCGCCAACGCGATCATCTCCACCCACCGAAGCGAGCACGCGTTCGACCTCGCGGGCGACGTGACGCGCGAAGGTTGCGGGGCCATCGGCTGGGTCAATTGGACCGATATCGTGCGTGGCGTCGTCCGCGCGAAGCGCTGCGTCGAGCGCCTGCGTGATGACGTGTTCGTACAGTCCTTCCGCGAGCGCGCGCGCCACGGTCCGAAGGGTACTCCGGCGCGCGAACGCGCCACGCGGTTTCGGGCAGCCCCAACTCGTCCAACAACTCCAACGCTGTCATCCCCATCGCGATCGCCGCGCCTTCGATGATCCCGGCCGCGCGTGCCGCCGTCGCCGACACGCCGTCGAAGTCGCCGAGCACGCGATCGCCGAACAACGCGTCGACGTCGCGCCCCGTCGCCGCGATCAGCGCGTCGAGAGCTTCGTCGATGGCGGCGTGAAGGTCATCGCGCATCAAGGAATCGTAGCCTCGCGCGACGCCGCTGGGAGCTCCCCAAGGCGACGCGCACCTCACCATGCCGTGGGGCGCCGACGCTTACGAACCGTCTTCTGCGCTCAGTCACTTCGACGAACGTCGGGGCCGCGTAGAGCGGTGTTTGCTGGTTCGAAGGGAGCGACGAGACGAGCGAAGCGCACGCGCGCCGAACATCCGTGGCGCCGTCGCGCAGCGCCGAGCTCAATGCCGCGCGCGCCGCGGGCGCGACAGCCAAGTCTTTGGCCCGATCGAAAAGGTACGCGAGCGACCGCCTGCGAAGAGAGCGCACGTGTCCTTCGAGCGGCAGCGCAGCTATCCACGCAGCGGCGTTCGCGGGCGTGAGAGCCTGCTCCAACGCCGCGGAGGCGTGCGTCGACACTTGCGATACCCAATCGTTCGCACGGAAGAGGAGATACGCAATCGCATCGGGCGCGCTCCTCGACGCGAGCTCGCGCACCGCCGCCTCGCGTACGCGGCCGTTGCCGTGAAACGTCGCGAGCCGCATCACGCTTCCGCGGAGCTGCGGGACGTTCTCGGGCTCGAGCGCGTTCCATCGCGCGCCGTAGAAGCGGTAACCGCTCCAGATCGAACGCAGGTTCGCCTCGAGCCAAATCAGGCCGCGAGCCTGCGCGCGTGCGAGCACCCGCTCCAGCGCGTCGACCGCATCTGGCCAAGCCTCCGCGTCGCGATACTGCTCGAGGAGCAGCGAGATGTCGCGAACGGTGCCCCGTGCGGCGATCTCCGCGAAGGGTTTCGGCTCGACGGACATGTGCGGACACTAACGTGGAACGAACCGCGGAGCTGACGCCCAACGAGATCCTCGCGTCAGGCGCAGCACCCGACGATCGTCAGAGGACTACCCCAGTGGCCCAAAAGGAAGGGCACCGAAAAACGAGGTCGGACCACGGCGAGTGGGACGTCTGAACCTGCTTCATGTACGAGCCCGTGGGCGACGTTCACGGGAAGGCGACGCGAGGTGGGGTGAGCTCAGGGTTGCGGATGCACCGGGCCGGGTCGCAAGGCGCGGCAGGGAAGCGAGTTCTCCCAATTGTGCTCTTTGCGGACGTCGTGCGGGTTCGAGTCCCGCCTGGGGTGCCCTTTCTCTCCACTCTCCCGAGGCCCGCGCGCGTCACGCCCACGCTCCTCGTCGACGTCGACGAACGAGGCAAGGCGCTCGGCATCGAGATTCTCGGGTTCGACGCTGCGACGCTCGCGCAGATCAACGACGTGCTCGTCTCGCTGGGCCACGCCGCGCTGTCGCCCGCGGAGCTCGCGCCTCTTCACGCGGCGTGACGGCTCGGGATCCTCGCGAGTACGGACACCGATCGCCTCGAGCGCTGGGTGCGCCGCGCCGTGAGCGCGACGACCGCGGAAGACATCCTGCGCGAGCCGCAAACCAAGCGAGGAGACGAAGCTCGTCGCGCTCGCCGGCAAGGGCATGTCGGCGAGTCGCCGGAGACGCGTCGAACGCGGTGGTCTTGTCTGCGCAGAGCGCGACCGATACGCTTTTCTACCCGACGTCGGAGGTGCCTCCCGATGGAGGAAATGATCGTCCCGTTTCCCCAGCCGTTGGCGCCGCTCACGCGCGTGCGGAGCACGCTGTTGGTCGCGTCGCAGCGCGGGCTCAAAGCGAGGGGTCTCCTGGATCGCTACTTCGCGTGCGTGTCGCCCACCGATCGCGCGGCCCTTGAAGAGCTCTCCGCGGGGATCTGGGTACCGGCGACGCTCGCTGAGGTCCACTACGGCGCGTGCGAGGCGCTCGCGCTGCCTGCCACGGAGATCGAGCAGCTCGGTGGCGCCGTCGCCGAGCTCACCGCGCGCGTCTTCATGCAGCTCATTCTCCGGACGGCGCGCGAAGCCGGCGCGACACCGTGGGTCATCTTGGGCAACTCGCGTCGCTATTGGGGTCGGTATTACGAAGGGAGCGGCGTGGGCGTGACCAAGGTTGGTCCGAAGGAGGCACGCTTGGAGATTCGCGCCAGCTCGCTCGCGGCGTACGCCTATTGGCGCGGCGCCTTCCGCGCCATCCTGCATTCTCTCTGCGCGCCGTTCTGCCAGAAGGCCTACGTGCGCGAGCTGCCTCCGCCGAGCCGCACTGGCGCCGTCTATCGACTTTCTTGGGTGTGACGCGAGGCGCGCGCGCGACGAGTCATCGATGCTTCGATCGTTCAAGCCGTGCGCCGGAGGATGCGCGATCATGCGGCGCATGACCGAGGCGCTCCATGCCGGCCATTTCTACGGTGTCGTCGAGCGGCGGCTCGACCTCGTCGATGCGCTCTTTTCGATCGTTCGCCACGAGCGTGCGCTATCGCTTCCCGAGCACACGCACGAGCGTCCCTATTTTTGCTTGCTCCTCGAGGGCGACTACGACGAGACCTCCGCGGCGGGCTCCATCGTCTATCAGCCGCTGACCATCGTCTATCACCCGGCGCGAGCTCCCCACGTCGACACCATCGGCTCGCGCGGCGGAAAGTTTTTCCTGGTGGAGCTCGGCGACCCCTGGTCGGATTGCCTTCCGATCGGCGACGCGGCGCACATTTCCGAGCTCGACGGCGGCGCGCCCGTCTGGTCGGCGTTGCGGCTCTATCAAGAAATCGCGCAGGGCGAAGCCGTCGATCCTCTCACCGTCGAATCGCTCGTCCTGGAAACGTGCGCACACATCGCCGCGACATCGATCGCGGAGCGTGTCGAGCCAGCCTGGGTTTCGCGCGCCGCGGATCGAATACGCGCGGGCTTCGCCGAGCCGATCGATCTTCGTGGGCTCGCGCGCGAAGCCGACGTGCATCCGATCCATTTTGCCAGAACGTATCGACGCTTTCGCCATCGGTCGGTGGGCGAAGACGTGCAGTTTCAGCGCATCCAGCACGCGTGTCGCGCGCTATCCCGAGGGGATGCGATCGCGGAGGTCGCGCTCGCGTTCGGGTTCACCGATCAGAGCTATTTCACGCGCGTGTTTCGACGCATCACGCGCACGACGCCCGCCGCGTTCCAAGCGCGGATGCGTTGCGCGCGGTGAGCATCTCTCGCTCCGCTCGGCGTGGACATGGCGACGAAGCTCATTCGCGGCGCGGCGTGGGAACGAATTCCATGTAGCGCGCCGTCGCGTTGGCGATGGCTTCGCCGTGAAAGCGCTTCACGACGTGAAGTGCGAGGTCGATCCCCGACGTCAAACCGCCGGCCGAGCAGACCGACCCTTCGTCGACGAAGCGCTCGCCGCGCACGAGCTTCACGTCGGGAAACGTCTCGGCGAAGCTGTCGTAATAGTCGTGGTGCGTGGTCGCCGATTTTCCTCGGAACAGCCCGGCGCGCGCGACTTGAAATGCACCGGTGCACACCGACATGACGAGCGCCGCGTCGTTCGCGCGCGCGCGAAGCCACGCCTGCAGAGCCGGACCTCCCGTTTGCGCGCCGACGACGATCACATCGAGCGGCGGTGCGTCCGCGTACGACCAATGCGGCACGACGCGCAAGCCGCCGCTCGCCTCCAGAGCGTCATGGGAAGGTCCGACCGTACAAAGATCGAAGGGGCACTCTTCACCGATCTTCACGTCCTGAAACGTCTCCCACGGTCCGATCGTGTCGATGACCGTGAAGCGAGGGCTTATCGCGAATCCGACGCGCCGTGTGCGCGGCCCCGAAGCCGTCGTCGGCGTCGTCGGTGCGGCCAAGCTGCGGGGCGCGCACGCACCGAGGAGAGAAGCGGGAAGCGTAGCGATGGACGCGGCGAGCAATGTCCGACGAGACAGATGCATGGGGTCACCTCAGGGCGGTACCTTGGCATCGGCGCGTGCCACGGATCTTGAACGATCGGTGCATGCCATTGTCACGAGAAACCCCGTCTTCAGCGAGTGGGAGCGGAGCTTCGAGAATCCGATGACGACGGCTCGTCGTCGATCGGTGATCGCCCAGGCTCCGTATACGGAAAGACGCCGGCCGCGCGCAGCTTCTCGACGACGTGCGGCGTGCCGAGCGATCGACACGCCGCGAGCTCGGAGGTTCGGATCCCGACGCACAAGAGAAACTCCGTCGTCTTCCCGGCGACCTCGCGCGGCGCGAGGCACTCGAGGCGCGTGAAGAGAAATCCTTCGAAGCCCGCGTCGACTCCGGCGATCGGCGCGGACCCGTTCTCGCGCAGAGGACGCATACACGCCGTCGCCGCGAGCTTCGAGAGGAGCGGCGCGATCGCTTCGTCGGGCTTCCTCGTGCAGACGACGAGCTCCATCCCCGCGATCTCGCCGAGGCCCGCCGAGAGATGAACGATCCCCGGCACGTCCTTCGATTCGCGAAACTCGATCACGTGCGCGCCTCCACCGACCACGACTTCACCTCCCATCGTGAGCGGCGGCAACGCCGTGTGGATGCGATCCCACGGCTTGCCGAGCACGGGCTCGAGCGCGCTCTGCAGCGCCGTCGCCGGGCTCCCCGACGTCTGCGGCTCCGGTCGCGTCGCAGTGTTCAGCGAGATGTACCCTTTGCCGGGTGCGAACGATCCCATGGGAGGACGCAGCGGCGGCACGAACATCGCGACGTAGACGACGAGCCCGACGACGAACACGACGACGCCCGCGAGCACGCCCCATCCGCCGAGCACCGCATACCCGACGACGACGGCGACGATGAAGAGAAGAGCCATCGTGATCAGACGACGACGAACGACCTCGGGTCGCACGCTCGGCCCCATCGCGTTCAACCGCTTTTGGGTCTCTTCGGCGCTCGCCTGCAGCGCGACGAGCCGCGCGCGAAGCTCCTCGGTGGTCGGTGGCTCGGCCGAGTCGGCGGATGCGTTCGTCGTCTCGCGCGGATCCATGGGGCACGAGCTTAGTCGAGCGCGCGTGGATCCTAAACGTGGGCCGTCGATCCCGTCCACGCGCTAAGAGCCTGTCACCGAGACACTCGGTCCTGAATCGGTCTCCCGGACAACGGCGGAAATGGCTGCGAGGATCTCGCCGCGGGACGTCACGGCGGGCGGCACGACGCGCGGGCCGGCCGCGAGCGCGCTCCGCGCGAGGGCTTGAAGAGGCGCATCGTCGAGGAGCGTGGTCGCCGGATCGAGCATCGTCGTGAAGCGCATGACCGCACGAAAGATGCGCGCGTCGAGCATCATCGCGCTCTGCAGCTCGCGGATCCGGATCGCTCGCGACACGTCGTCGCCGCTCGTCGGCTCGCCGAGCCACGCGCGCATTCTCACGCGATCCATCTCGGCGGAGACGAACCACCTGGCCTCGTTCTCGGCCGCGACACGCGCGTGGTAGTCGAGCGCGAGCGCGCGCGGGTCCGACGGACATCGCTCGAGCGCGTCGGCGAGCGCGAACGCGTGCGCCATGCCGATCGTCATGCCCCACCCGTACGCTGCGTTCGTGTGGCAGAGCGCGTCGCCGATCGGCAAGATCCCCGACGCGAGGGGCTCGCCGTCTCGGACGCAAACGTGAAGCACGTTTTGAAGGCCTCCCATCGCGAGCACGGGGGAGATCGCCGCGCCGGTCTCGCGCGCGACCCACGGCGCGAAGGCGGGAAGGGCTGCGCACGCGGCGTCGAAGGCCGCGTCGTGCCGGATGATGCGAAGCTCCTGCTCGTCCGTCGGAAGTGCGATCGTGACGGAGTACACGCCGCGGTCGGCGAGGTGGACGATCGCGAGCGCGTACGGGAGCTCGGCGCGAGGGCCCCACGCCCAAGGGCCGCGGGGGAAGCTCGCGCCGTCGCGCAGCGCGTAGTAGCGCGAGTAGTAGACGAGCCCGCACGGCTCGACGCGCGGATCGATCGTCGTCGCGCCGGCCTCACGAAGCCATCTCCACGCGGGCGAGCGACGCCCGGTCGCGTCGACGACGAGATCCGCGCGAAGCTCCGCGCCATCTTCGGTGACGACGCCGTCCACGCGGGGTGCGCCTCCGCCGCTCGGGGCCAGCAAGAACCCGCGCGCACCGACCCCGGTGCGAAGCTCGATCGAGCGCTCGCGCGCCGCGGCTTCCCAGAGCACCGATTCGATCAGCGGCCGGCGGCAAAAGACGACACGCAGATCGTCGTCCGCAGGAACGCGCGCACCACCCGGTACGAGCGCGCCGATGTCGACGTCGATCGCGCCGGCTTCGTAGATGCTCGCGAGCAGATCCGGCGCGCGATCTCGCAGCAAGACGCGCGCTTCTGCCATCATGCCGTGCGGCAAGAGCGCTTGCGGAGTGCCCCTCCTTTGCCACGCGGTGAACACCTCGGCGGCGGCGAGCCGCGGGGGGCGCGCGTCCTTCTCGACGAGCGTGACCGCGTGACCTCCTCGCGCGAGGGCGATCGCGGCGAGAAGGCCGCTGGTACCCGCGCCGAGAATGACGATGCGTGCCATCGCGCCGAGCCTACCTCACTCGCCGAGCTCGACTCCGTCCGCGCTTCGCGACGCGCGCCATGTGCGGTGATGCAGCCTCGCACGGCGCCTCGCTCGCACCCGAGCGCGAGCTAGCGCTCGTCCGGATCTGTCCCGGGACAGGTGAGATCTGTCCGGGGGACAGGGCCTCAAGCCGTAGCCGCCGAGCGCATGCTCGAGCCGCGCGCCGGCGATCCGCGCCGCCGAAAGAACCGCTTCCGAAACCCCTTGCTCGTCAGCGCGACGAGCAGCGTGATGACGCGAGCGTTCTGCACACGGGGTGCGCACGCGTCACTGTCGCGGGACAGGCTGCGATCTGTCCCGGACGGCCTTCCGCCGCGAAATCCGCCATCCTTCTGCATCCAGGTCTCTGGCACCGCGCGTGCTCATTCAGTCGCTGATGGCCTGCTCCGATCCTGACCTCCCCGCACTCGCGTGGGCGCGCCGCTTGTGCACCGCCTATAAAGTAATACTCTTATGAGTGCGCGTTATGTCTGGGACCCGAAGAAGGCCGCCTCCAACCAGAAGAAGCACGGCGTTGCGTTCGACGAAGCCGTCACCGCCTTCGCCGATCCGCTCGCGCTCATCGTCGAAGACGACCTCCACCCGGAGCGCGCCATCCTCATCGGCACATCGACGCGGGAGCGCATCCTCGTGACCCTTTTCATCGAAACGGACGACCGGGTGATCCGGCTCGTCAGTGCGCGCGTCGCAACGCGACCGGAACGGAGGCGCTATGAAGAAGGCGACTAAAGCGACCAAGCATCGCGAGCCGTCGAAAGCGTCGCTCGCCGAGATGCCCGAGGTGAACCTCACCACGGCTCGCGTGCGGCGTAACCACCACGCGGCCCAAATCGCCCGAGACGGGATCACAGTGCAAGTCGGGCGCGGTCGTCCAAAGAAGCTCGACGAGGTCGGCGGGACGACGCCGCGCTCCGTGCGCTTCCCAGCCAGAGTTTGGAAGCTCATCGAAGCGCGTGCGAAGAGGAAGGGCATCACGCTTCACGCAGCCCTCCGCGAGGCCATCCTGGCGTGGATCGAAGAAGCGGCGTGAGCGCCAGCGGCGCGGGGAGGCCCACCAAGCCGCAGCAGACGGGAACGCCCAACCGTTCAGCGCGCCCGTTTCTTCGCACGCCCGCTCGCGGACTTGCCATCGCTGCCCACCGTCGACGCGTCCAGCGCACCGCGCGCGAGCACGGCGACCTCATTCGCGAGCGCCGCGCTCTCGCACGTCGCCGCGCCGCCGAGACTCACGACAAACCTCGCCAGCCTCCCGAGCGACGTCGTCGTCACGTTCACGCGGATCCCATCGGCGAGATCCTCGACGCTCATCCCGTCGAGCACATTGTTCTTCACCCACCGCGCCTCGGGATCACGCACGACAAACGAAAACAGCGTCGGCGTGCCGCCTTGGTTGAAGCCGTCGAGGCTCGCCTTGTCGTACGCGTCGACCGCCGCTTCATCGGCAGCGCGAAACCGCTCGTGCTCGTCGAGGCGCGCGCTCACGATCGCATCGACGCGAAACGTCTTCAGCATCTCGCTGCGATGGCACGTCGCGATGAAGCGCGCTGGCGGCCCCACGTGAAGCCGGTGCACCGAGACATGGCGATCGCCGACCGCGCCGCGACTCGCGGTGTAGTAGCGCATGAAGAGCGCCGTCTTTCGGCTGACGGCGTCTTCGACCGGCGCGAGTCCCTGCTCCTCTTGCTCGCTCGCGCCTCGCGGGACGATGCCCTCCGCCGACGCGGACGCGACGCCGGGAAGACGACTCAGCACCAATTCGAGAACGCGCGCGCGTCCTGCTCCGCGCGGTAGGCGGCGCAGTTGGCGAAGGAGCTCCGGGATCTCTTCGCGCTTGAAGAGGACGCTCCCCGGGAACCAGTCCTTCGGGACGGTCCAGTAGACGTGCGGGTGATCTTCTTCGCGATCGAGCGGCATTCCCTTTTCGCGCAGCTCGTGGAGGACGCGACGCACGACCTCGCTGCTCACCTCGAGCTGCTTCGCGAGCTCGGTCTGCTTCCACACGCGCCGCTGCACGAAGGCTTGGTAGATACCGGCGAGGGTCTCGGTCTGGCTGCGTTGGCCCACGGGAGCGATGGTACCCGACGAGCGCGGAAGAGGTCGTTCGCGAGCCTCACGGATTCATTGGAGCTCTTTCAGCGCGACGAAATGCGGCGCACAGAAGCCTGTCTCTCTCCTCCGCCATCTCCAACCGCGAGCGCGACGAGCGCCTCCACGACGCGTTGCCGATGCGCGACATCGTCGCGATGCAGGTGCGCGTCGACGACGTCCTCGAGATCGCGCGTCGAAAAACGAAGCTTCGTGAACGCGCGCGCCCACAGTGCGGCGACGCCGGAGGCGATACCCGCCGCGCGCACCTCTCGGACCAGCGTCGGCACCTCGACCGCGAGCGTCACCATGTCCTCCGCGTCTTTATCGAACAGGTCGACCGCGCGATCGTGGAGCGCCTCGAGCTTCAGTGCGAGAAAGTACGCGGGCGCGACCGCCGCCACCTTCCGTCCATCGCCCGCGTCGTACTCCCGCGCGTTCTTCGCCGCAGCCTCGAACCACGCGGTGGTCGGAACGTTGGCGCCGTCCTTCGACATCACGTCGACGACGACGTCGGTTCCGCGGATCGCATAACGGCAAGCGAGCTTCGGATCCGGGGCGAGCACGCCGCGCGTCACCATCTCTGCCAACGCGGCGAGCTGCGCGGACCACGGGACTCGTCGCGAGATGCAATCGACATCCTTGGTAGCGCGGAGCGGCGAACCGCTGGTCCGCGCGTACAACCCGAGCACACAGCTGCCCACGATCACGAAGTCGCCGGCGGCGCCGCCGAACGCATCGAGGACGACGCGAATGGAGCGCCGGAATTCGTCGCCCCTCACAAGCAAGCGTCGAGCTCCGCCGCCGCGACCTCGCGATCGCGTGCGCGACCGATGCGGAACGCGTCGCAGAGCGCGAGGAGCCGATAGAGCCGCGGATCGCGCTGCGCGGCATATGCAGCGTTCTTGTGGAGCGGCGGAACAGCCCGACCACGCATCGGACCGTGCGCCATCGGGATCACCAACGGATCGTCGTCGCCTCGAAGCTTGTCGACGAGCGGCGGCGCCGAGTGGGCGGTGGGAATGCCGAGCTCGGCCTCGCCGATCTTCGCGGGCGCCACCCAGCGCGCGCCGTGGACGAGGAGATCGCGAAGGCCCAGCCGATCGATACGGCGGCCGCCAGCGTCGTGCTTGAGGAGGCCCAGAGCTTCGAGGCGCCTCAACGACTCGAACACCGAGCTCTTCGGAATCTGGAGCTCGCGTTCGAGCTCGCGCACGGTCGCGTCCGCGTCGCGAGCAGCGGCGAGCTTCAACAGAATGAGGAGCTCTTCGGGGGCCATGGTTGTCCGGATATTACGGACAATATGAATCTGTACCTAAAAATGATCAAGGATGTACGTCCGAAAATTCCGGACGTGGCGCCAGACCGACCTGCCGATGCCTACCTCCCCCAAAGCACCTCCCGCATCCGCAACATCCCCGGTCGCGCCCGCGCGCAGTACTTCGCCATCGCCTTGAGCGACGCATACATCGCCACGACGTCGCGCCCCGCCTCGCCGCGTTGCTTGATCGCGCTCTGCTCCACGCGCCTCGCGAGCGCCGTCGCCGCCTCCGCCAGCGCGGTCATCGCTTCCGCCGCTGCGACCCGCGCTGCGATCCTCTCCGCGTCGCTGAGCGGGAGATCCGCGGCATGCTCCACGAGCACGCCGATCGCCGCGCGCGCCGCCGCCGTCGAGACGTAGGAGTACCCGCGAAACGCGCGCATTTCGGTCTGTGTCGCCGCGTCGCCCAGCCGAAGGCCGGCGTCGATCGCGCGAAGTTGCAGGGTGGCCTCGCGCACGGACGCGAGCGGGTCGGAATCGTGTTGGGTCGAATGGGGGCTCATACTCGTTGTCTGTGAACGTTCACGGAAAACCCACGCGAGAGCCGAATTGGGCCGTGGAATTCTTCCGGACCCCCACCTGACCGTTCACGATGGGGGCGCGAACGGTTCCCCGCGCGATCGCAACGCTACGGTGGGTCGGTGGTAACCCCTCGCGCGAGGGGTGATGCCCGCAGCGCTGCACGGCGTGCACGGCGCGTTCGAGCGTGAGGACCCCGCGCGCACGGCGTGGTCGCCGCGCGCGATCGGCGTGGCGATCCGGATCCATCAGGGTGCGGACGTCTCAGCGGGTTTTCGCGAGGTGTGCGCGCGCTATCGCGAGGTCCGCGCGCGCTTTCGCGAGGTCCGTGCACGCTCTCGCGAGGTCCGTGCACGCTTTCGCGACCCGCGGACGTTGACTATGGTGCGCCTCCGATGCCCTCCACAGCACCGAAGCGCGCCCTCCGACGCGAGTTCCTCGAACGCATTCGGCGCGATCTCCTCGCGCGCCTCCTCGCGGCCCAGCCGACGCACGCGCTCTTCCTCCACGCACGGAAGATCCCGGTCGACGCACTGGCCGCATCCGCCCAGGACGACTACACACTCGTCTACGCGCTCTTCGCTCTCCTTACGTCATGCGATCCGGCGCTGCCGACGGATCTCCTCGACGCGATCCTCGCGATCGACGCGGTCGCGACGCCGTCGGGCCACGAGCAGCTCCGTCGCCTCGACACCGCGAAGACGCTTCCGCAAGAGCGCCTCGGCGACGAGTCGCTCGCCACGGTGGCGTGGCTCGACGCGCGCACGCTCTTCGATCAGGTGAGGACCGCGGCGAAGGCCGCGCCGGCGGCGGCGTACACGGAGTACGAAGCGGCGGCACGAGCGCCGCTCACGCGCGAGCGCGCGAAGTGGGAGGCGCTCGAGCGCTGGCTCAGCGATCGGATGGTGGAGCGCGGGCGGCCTGCGCACTGCGAGTCGCTCGTGACCGATCTCGGGCGCGAAGCGCGGATCGAATTCATCTTTGGAAAGCTGCCAGGGACGCACGAGCTCCTCGACGAGTCGCTCACGCGCACGCAGAAGACGCAGGTCTTCACGCAGCGGCTGCTCGCGTTCTTCGATCACGGATCGTGTCGGCTCGGCGCGCAGGGGTTCGTGTTCCAGCGCGAGGCGGTGCGCGCGGGGATCGGGCTTCACCTGTTCGGCGACGCGAATCATTTTTCCGCGGCGGCGATCTACTCGCTCGACGGGCTGCGCGATCTCGACGCGGCGCTGTCGGTCGAGGGGGTGCCGCGCGTGGAGGCGATCGAGCTCCGCGAGATCTGCCTCCGCCGCGTCGATGCGCACGTGACGATGCATCGCGTGGCGGAGAAGGTGGATCTGCGAACGACGTCGTGCGAGCGCGACATTCGCGAGGTGCTCGCCGCGGGCGGCGCGGTGGAGAACGCGAAGCTGTGCCTGACACTGGCCGACGGAGCGGCGCCGGGGAAGCGCGGGCGGACGGTGACGATCGAGATCGAGCCGCCGGGGAAGCTGCAGATGGCGCGCGGGGACGACGACGTCGTGGAGATCGTGCGCGAGCTGCTCGCGGTGCGGGGGTACATGCGGCTGCCGGAGCACGCACGGAGCGAGGCGGCGGTGTCGACGTGACGGCATGAGCGTCGCCGCGTTCCTCGATTTGTTCCAGCGCACGCGCGGCGCAGCGATCGCGCGGCGCGAGGTCGACGCGGTGACGTCGGCGGAGGAGCGGGCGGCGTTCACGGCGTGCGGTGTGATTGTGAACGCGCGTGACGCGGAGACGATGCCGTGCCGCGAGCGTGCGGGATGCGTGCGCGAGGTGCGCGATACGGGAGACGCCGGGCCGCGGCGGTTCGTGGCTGTTTGCGGGCAGACGCCGCCGGAGTGCGATCCGATGTTCGTGACGGTGGATTCGCTCGCGCGCGTGCAGGTGTCCGTCGCGGGCGTAGCGGCGTTGCTGCGAAAGCTGTTTGCGATAGTTGGGGCGCCGGCGATCCCGAAGCGGGTAGGGGGGGAGCCGATCGTGCTCGGCGCGCAGGATCGGCGCGCGTTCGGGGAAGGGACGCGCGACGCGTTTCTCGCGATGGACCCGGCGAGCGACGCGTTCGCTCCGTGGCTCGCGCTCCGCGATCGGGCGGCGCGCGGGGCGGTGGTGTTCGTGGCGTCGTCGCGTGGGCTCGCGCCGGAGTTGTTGGGGCGGTACGCAGTCGGGGATCGCGTGGAGATCGTTCTGCTCGAAGATGCGCTGGTGGTTCGCGGCGGCGCGATCGCGCTGACGGCGCGCGCCGCGGGGCCGCCCTTGCGGGTGGTCGCGGGTGGCGCGCGCGGCGCGGATGCCGACGATGCGATCGCGAAGGACGCGACGCGCGAGGAGGCGCTGGCGGCGATGACCGCGCCGCGAGGCGAGCGGCGGCGACGAAAGGCGCTTCGCAAGACGAAGGCGCTGGACCTGCCGCCGATCACCGTGTGGAGCGAGCTGCGCGTCTGTCTCGTCGATGGAGAGACGGTGCGCCTCGATGGCGCGGGAAGTACGCGCGGCTCACGTACCACGACCTCGGAATGGCGAGCCTGAAGAACCGCGCGCCGACGGCGACGTGGAAGCTGCTCGTGTTGATCTGCGAGGGCGAAGGGAAGTTCGATTGGAAGGACATCGCGCCGAGCAGGGAGACGACGCGGAAGCATGTGTCCAATCTGAGGAAGGCGCTGCAGGGGCTGTTTGGGAACGCGGATGATCCGTTTGTGGAGCACGAAGGGGACTATCGGCCGCGGTTTCGGGCGCGGGTGGGGATGCCGGGCGAGGGGGGGAAGGGATAGCGGCGCGCGATCGCGTCCCCCGCGCGCACCGCCTCCCTGCGAGCGCGAGGCGCTTGCCGGGCTCGATGCCGATCGCGTAGAGCAAGCGGGACGCTACTGCACGCGATCGCCCGGCTGCACAACGAGCCACGAATCGACTTACGAAATCGCACGCAACTCCTGCGACCCCGAGCCGATGATCTCAGCATGAACGATACAGTCGCGGGACACTTGGCGGGACCGTGAGCGAGCCCAATCCGTATGCACCGCCCGAGGCGCCGCCGGACGCGCCGCCTCCTCGCCCGGGCGGACGCTATGCATGGATCAAGTGGCTCTATCTCGGAGGCTCGGGTCTCGAGGCCATCGCGTTCGTGGCGGGCGCTCTCGGCGTGGGCGGCGTGCCGGCGGTCGCGTTCACGCTCTTCGCAATCGCAAAGGGGCTCGTCGGCGCGCTATGGCAGCATCGCGTCTGGTCGACCGTGCCCCGCGCGTTCCGCACGCGCGAGGGCGGCCAGACGACCACGCCAGGAATGGCGGCAGGAAGGCTCGTCATCCCACTCTACAATTTCTACTGGATGTTCGCGGTGAACCTCCGGTTGTGCGCCGCGCTGAACGACATGAACGCAGGGAGTCGCTCCTCCGGCACGGCGACTGCGTCGTACGCGATGACCGCTGCGGCGATGACCGTCGCGCGCATGCTGGGCGCATTGGGCGCCCGCGACGAACGCTTCGTGACCGTCGTGTGGTATGCGCCGATCCCGATCGGGATTGTGTGGTTCGTGCACATGGTCCATTGCGACGCGCGGCTCGATCGGGTGCAGCGCGTGTAGCTCGTGAGTCGCGCGTCGGGGCCGTCGTCACTCCATGAGCGCCCGCACCAGCGGCATCCGATACTCCTCGTCCTTCTCGCGCAGCTCCACGATCCGCTTCGTCGCATCGACGTTGAGAAAAAATTCCGCGCCGCTCGCCTCGTCGCCGCTCTCGTAGAAAACCTTCATGCGCACCGGGCCTGCGTCGAGCGCGGAAGGATTCCCCTCGAGCGCGATCGCCGCGAGCTTCGTCGCCTTCTTCATTCGCTTCGGCGCGAGCTTCGTTCCGTACACCGCGTCGAGCACGCGAACGAGCGAAGCGTCGTTGCCGACGCTCTTCAGCGTCACGACGCCCGAGAAGACGTAGATCGGCGGCGAGTCGGCGCCCTTCCACGTCGCCCCCAGCTCGACATCGAACTCGACCACCGCACCGCGATGGAGTCCGCGCGCGCGAAGCCGTTCACCGCCTGCGGCCAGCTTCTCGCGCTCGACCAGCGAGAACGTCAAATCGTGGAAGCCTTCCTCTGATGCCGCGGTCACCTCTGCGAGCGGTGGCGAGCTCGGCGCGCGGGTCGAGGCGCTGGATGTCGCGGCAGCGGGCTGCGACGATGACGATGAGCGCGCGCATCCGAGCGCGCTCGCGACGATGAGGACGATCGCGGCAGCGCGCATGGCCGACAGCCTACCAACGGAGACGCACGTGTAAATGAGGCGCGCACGCTGCACGCGACCCGAGCGCGTCGTCCATCGGCAGGTTTGCAGCTACACTCTCGCGCCCGTGAACAAACCGCTGAGCCCCGCGCCGTCCCTCCGCGATCAACTCGCCAAACACCGCCACTGCAAGCACTTCACCGGCATGCAGCACACCCAGTGCAAAGCGGGCATCGCGTACGCGTCCGTCCGCCGCGAGCACCCGCCACTGCCGACGATCTTCAGCGGCCCGGACGGCGCGCGCGCCCGCGTCTCCTACCCGTGCCTCATGAACGCGAACCCCGGCGGCGCCGTCTGCGATCGATGCGATCCGCAAACCGACGCCGACCACGACGCAGAAGCCGCCGACGTCGCGCGCCTCCTCGCGACTGTCGACGCGGGACGCTCGCCGTGCTGCGACGTCGCGCTCGATGAACGCGAGCTCGTCATGGACGAAAACGGGAGACGAAGCGGTCCACGCTACTGCGCGAGCTGCGGCAAGCTCGTCGATCGTCTGTGCAACCCGACGCCGCATGGCGCGCACGACGAGTGGGGCGGCCACGACGAGATGGACGACGAGGAGCTGAATTGAGGACGGCGATCGCAGACGTCAGCCCGCTAACGCCGCCGCGCGCGCTCTCTTCGAAAACCGCGACGTCAGCCTGGCACGCCCGGTGCTCACCCTTCGCGGTCATGGCTCTTCGCTTGTTCCCCGCCGTCTTCGCCGTCTTCGCGTGCGCCGCGTGCGGCGGCGAGATCTCCTCTTCGTCATTGGCCCAAGACGCATCCGCGGACGTCGCCGTCCTCGAAGATGCGGCATCCGCGGACGCGCCGGACGCCTCACCTATCGGCGTGGCTCACTGTCCGTGGGAGACCGCCCATCCCCCCGTCTCCACTGTCACCTACGACAAGCGCTGCACCACCGCCGCCGATTGCAGAATCGGCATGCACCTCTGGGACTGCTGCGGGGCGCAAATCGCGCTCGGCGTCAGCGCCGGCGATCTCTCACGCTTCACGCGCGACGGCGGGCTCTGTGGCGACGAGTTCGGCGGCCTGTGCGATTGCGCGAGCGGCGGCCCTCACGCCGAGGACGGACGGACTCCACGCCAACCGAACGGCGCGGACATCGTCGTTCAGTGCATCGGCGGCGCGTGCATGACGAGCGTCGCGCCGTGAGCGTTCGTCGTTCCTCGCACCGCCGTGTATTCTCCGGACCTCTCGATGAGCGCTCGGCCGACGACGTGGTGGCGCGGGCTCTCGGCGCTCGTACCGCCCAAGGTGCCAGAGCGAATCGAGCCGGACCACTGGCGAACAGGCGGACGCGTCGCGCTCGTCACGTTGATCGTCATAGGCGTGCTCAATGCATCGGCGCGGACGCTGCTCAGCCGCGCGTCGGACGTCAGCGTGGCGGCTTACGATCGTTTCCTCTGTCTGAATCTACCTGCGTTGGCGATCGCCGCGATCCTGCTCGGGTGGATGCTGCTCCGCGAGCGCAGCGACGCGCAGTACCGCGTGGCGACGACGGCCGCGCTGGTCTGCTCGCAGATCGCGCTCGCGGTCGGGCTCTGGATGATGGGCAGCCTCAGCAGCCTGGTCAACACGCTGATGTGCCTCGTCGTCGTGATCGTGGTGCGCGTCTACTACGATCGCCGCGTGGGTCGCGCAGTCGCGTTCGCGGCGATCGGGCTTCACGGCGGCGTCGTTGCGCTCGAGATCGCGCGCGTCGTCCCGCTGCATCCGCTCTACCCGACGCTCTCGGATCCGAACTACCTCAGCGCGTCGACGCAGATCACCGCGTTCACCTATATCGCGTCGGCGTACACGCTCGGTTGGATGGGCGCAGGCTACATGGCGCGGCGCATTCGGCTCAGCGAGCACTCACTGCGCGAGCTCAACTCCTCGCTCGAGGCGCGCGTCCTCGAACAGGTGAGCCAGCTCGAACGCGCGGGGCGGCTTCGGCGGTACCTCGCGCCGCAGGTCGCGGATCGTCTGCTGTCCGAAAAAGTCGATCCCGGCACGCTCCAAGAGCGACGTCACGTGACGGTGCTCTTCGCGGACCTGAAGGGTTTCACGCAGCTCGTCGAGCGCGTCTCGCCCGAGGTGCTGTCGAGCGTGCTGGAACTCTACTTCGAGGAGATGACGCAGATCGCGTACCGCCACGGCGGGACGATCGACAAGTTCATCGGCGACGCGATCATGATCCTCTTCGGCGCGCCCGAGGCCACTGGCGACGCCGATCAGGCGCGACGCTGCGTGCGCATGGCCGTCGAGATGCAGCGACGGCTCTCGGAGATCCAACCCGATTTCGCCCGTCGTGGCGTCATCGATGCGCTCGAGATGCGGATCGGAATCGCGTCGGGGCTCGCCACCGTCGGGAGCTTCGGATCCGTCGCGCGCTCCGACTTCACCGCGGTAGGCGCGGCGGTGAATCGTGCGGCGCGGCTCGAACCGCTCGCGCCGCCCGGCGGGATCGCGCTCGATGGCGAGACGGTCGCGCTGATGGACGGCGCGCCGACGGTGACCGAATACGGCGCCCACGCGCTCAAGGGTTTTCGCGATCCGGTGCCGGTGTACCTCGTCGCGCTACGCTCGGTTGAATGAGAGACGGCGTCTTCTGCACACTCGTGGTCGAGCTCGAGGGCGCAGCGCGCCGCGAGACGTTCTTGGCGACGGAGCTCCATCCGCTCGTGCCGTCCCTGAAGGCGGCGAAGGTGGTCTGCGAAGAGAGCGCGATCTTTGGTGGCGAATTCACGGTCGTCGCGACGTCGCTCAAGGCGGCGCTCGCGAAGCTCCAGGCGATGGGGTTCACCGTCGAGAAGAAGCACGTGACGACGTGGGAGAAGACCGCGGACAAGACGAGCATTCGCCTCGGCACCAAGGGCGCGCTCCCTCGGGAGTCGTCGGCGAAGGATTTGATCGCGTGGCTCGAGGGCCGCGCAAAGACAGGAAAGAGCTACTACGCGATTGAAGAAACCGACGCGCGCGTCGCGATCACGGGCTACCTCGATGGGTACGACGACTATTGCGAGGTCCAGGAGGCGTTCTTCCTGATGGTCGAAGCCGGGCGAGCGTGCGGCGCGAAATCGCACGCGGCGTTCTTCGCCGACACGGGGCTCGTGGATCCGCCGATCTATTGCGGGCTCGACATGACCAACGACGCCGAGCTGTCGACGATCCACTTCGACGAGCCGCAAGATATGACCGAGGAGGACGTCGCCAACTTCGAAAAGCGTTTCGCGCTCGACTTCCCGGCGATCGCGAAGGGCCACGAGACTTGGCTCGAAGGGTTCGCCGCGAAGAAGTCACTGTCGCATCGGCACGGGAACGCGGGGTACATCCGTGCCGACGGGAGCTTCGCGATCGAGGCGAAGTATCCCGCGCTCGGCGGCTTTCGCGAGGGACGAGCGTCATTCAAGAACGCGCGCGGCGCGTGGGGATTCCTCGATGAGACAGGCGCGGAGGTGATCGCTGCAGAGTTCACCGAAGCGTATGCGTTCACGGAGGGAGTGGCGCGCGTGCGCAAAGAGACGAAGCGCGAGATGCTCGGCGAGGACTCCTGGCGATCGACGATTCGGTACGGGTTCATCGACGCGAACGGAAAGTGGGTCATCGAGCCGACGCTCGCCACGGTCGAGGACTTCTCGTGCGGTCGCGCGATGATCACGGTCGACACCAAGTACGGCTTCCTCAACAAAGCGGGCGACGTGTGCGTCCCGCCGACGTTCGACTTTGCCTCCGCGTTCGCCGACGGTCGCGCGCTCGTGTGCGTCGGCAATCGCTACAGCGGAGGCAAGTGGGGATTCATCGATGACGCCGGCGCGTGGCTCATCGAGCCGCGCTTTGCGGGCGCAGGCACGTACTACGAGGGGCACGCGCCGTTCATGACCGACGGGCGTTGGGGTCTGATGGATCTCGCAGGCGAAATCGTCGTCTCGCCGCGCTATCTCCAGGGGGCGTATCTGAACAAGGGCCGCATCATCGCGCGCGCCGACACGGGCCAAGGCGTGTTCAATGCACGGGGCGAGGTGATCGTGCCGCCCGAGTTCATGCGAATCACGGAGCGCGGCGAGATGATCGAGGCGATGTACGCGGACCAAACGCGCGCGCTCTTCACGCTCGACGGCAAGCGCCTCGGCGAGCTCCGCGTGGCCGACAACGGAGACGCCGCGGAGGGGCTCGTGCCGGTGCAGCTCGAGAGCCGCGGCAAATGGGGATACGCAGATCTGACTGGCGCGATCGCGATTGCCCCGCGGTTCGAAGTCGCGTTCGCCTTCGGCCAAGGCCACGCGATCGCGCGCGATGCCAAAGGACCTGTCGTGATCGATCGCCGCGGCGAAGTGATCGCGAAGATCGTGCTCGAGCGGCCGAACATCCGGAGCGCGAGCGCGTTTGGCAAGTCCGGGCTCGCGAGCGTTGAGCTCGGCAACCAGGCGATCGTCGCGCTCGATGGACGCGTGGTGATCCCGATGCACTTGAATGGCGTGGCGGGGCTCGACGAATCGCTCATTTGGATCAAGTACGCGCCGCAGGACTGAGCACGCGCGAGCCGTCGCAGCGCGCGCCGACGTTCACAAGCAAACGTGCGGATTCCCCAACGCGCACGCGAGACCCGGCGCGCAGTCCGTCGTCGCAATGCATTTTTTCCCGAGCACGCAGCGCGCGCAAGCGTTCGCTCCGCCGCAATCGACGTCGGTCTCGCCGCCGTCAACGCGATGATCGGTGCACGCGTCCGAGACGCACACGGCCGAGATTCCGTCGCACGCATGCGACGTGCAGTCGAAGTCGAGCAGGCACATTTGCCCGAGCGCGCAACCGGGACACATGCCGCCGCCGCAGTCGACGTCGGTCTCGCTGCCGGTGCGGACGCCGTCGGTGCACGGATCGACGTACGGGATGCACACGAGGCGCTGCGGATCGCACACGTTCGATGCGCAGTCGCCGTAGTAGCGGCACGCGAGACCGTCGACGCATTTCGCGCACGAGGGCCCGCCGCAGTCGACGTCGGTCTCGAGGGTACTCTTGTGATGATCGTGGCATGCGTCGGTGGCGCACGTGCGAGCGATCGCGTCGCACGCGCTCGATAGGCAATCTTGGTCCACGCCGCATCGCTTGCCGACCGTGCACGCGCCGCAGGCCCCGCCGCAGTCGACGTCCGTCTCGTTGTTGTCGCGCGTGCCGTCGCTGCACGATGGCGCGAGGCAGATCTTCATGATCGGATCGCAGGCGCGCGTCGTGCAGTCGGAGTCGACCTTGCAGATCTTTCCGCCTCGGCACGGCGCGCAGATCGGGCCGCCGCAGTCGACGTCGGTCTCGCGTTGATCCCGGAAGCCGTCGCTGCACGGCGGCGCTTCGCAGTGGTTGAGCACGTTGCACGTGTGCGTCGCGGGGCAGTCGGCGGCGACGAGGCACTCGACGCAGTTGCCGGCGCCGTCGCACCGCTGGTTCGATGCGCATGCCTTCCCTGCGGCTGCGAACGCGGTGCCGGCCGCGCCCATCTCGTCGCACGTTCCGACCAAGCACGGATCGCCGATCGGTGGGAGCGCGGTCATGTCGACGACGCGCACCGGGCTCCCTGCGCCGTCGCAAAGGATCGCACTACACGGCTTGTCTCTGCCGACGATCGTCCCCTTTACGTAGTTGCGTGTGCCGCACTGGCCGGCGCTGCACGCCGCTTGCGCGCACCTCGCCGCAGACGCCGGGCAGTCCCCGTCGAGCACGCACATCGCGCGCGCGTCGCTTCCGGCGTCGAGCGTCGCGATCGGCGAAGCGTCTCCGCCGCTCACCGCGCACGCCGCGGCGAAGATCGCGAGCGCGAGCGCCGTGATCGCCGCGCGCGTGATCATTGGCACACCCGCGGCATCGTCGTCGAGCACCAGAGGCCCGGCCGGCAATCGAAGCCACTATTGCACCTCTGCCCGACGGTGCATCCGCTGCAGTAGAAGCCACCGCAGTCGACGTCGCTCTCGTTGCCGTCGATCCGATGGTCCTCGCATTGATTGCGCACGCAGCGCGACAAGAGCGTGTCGCACGCGTTCGTCGTGCAATCGAGGTTCACGAGGCACCCGACCCCGAGGGTGCATTGCGGGCATATCCCGCCCCCGCAGTCGACGTCGGTCTCGAGCCCTTCCTTGCGATTGTCGACGCACTGGTCCGCGACGCACCGGAACGAGAACGCGTCGCACGCGTTCGACGCGCAGTCGTAGTCGACCGCGCACGTCGCGCCGAGCGGGCACATCCCGCAGCTCCCGCCGCAGTCGACGTCCGTCTCGTCGCCGTCCATTCGTCCGTCGGCGCACGTGAACGTCATGCACGTGCGCGCGATCGGATCGCACGCCTTCGACGCGCAGTCGGCGTCCACCGCGCACGCGGCTCCGGCGGCGCAGTGCGTGCATTGGCCGCCGCAGTCGACGTCCGTTTCGTCGCCGTCCTTCACGCCGTTCGTGCACGGAGGCGGGACGCATTTCCCGATCACGCACGACGCGTCTCCCGTGCAGTCGTGCGCGTCGACGCACGCGACGCAATGCCCCGCGCCGTCGCAGCGACGTCCGCCGGACGTGCAAGGTGTGCCCGGCGTGAGCGGCGCGACGCGCGATCGAACGCCGCCTGCGCCGTCGCACGTGGACTCCTTGACGTTGCACTCGTCGAGCGGATCGCTCGACACGGGCGTCCCTTTCGGTGTGCTTCGCGTCGTGCACGCGCCGGCCTCGCACGCGGGGAGGACGCACGCGGACGCGGGGAGCTCGCAGTCCGACGCCGTCGCGCACGCGAGCGCTTGCGCCAATGGAGCCTCGTTCGCGCTCGTCGCGCATGCGACCGCCATGACGGCGATGCCGGCGAACTGGACGAGCGGGCCGACGCGGACAGGGGGAGGCACACTCCAGTGTCGCGTGGGGAGCTGCGCGGGGCATCTGACGATTCCGTTCGTTTTTCGCGATCGTGCGCGGGTGTGGGAGCGTTCATGCGGCGGCGCGTGCGAACCGATGCCGGCGTTTCACGTGAGCGAACCGCATGCGGTATCGTCCTCCCGCATGCCTCCCGACGACGACGCGGACACCGCCCTCAGCAGCGCCGTGCGCGCGCCGAGCCCGCTCGCCGTCGGCTGCCTGATCGAAGTGACCGGCGGCCCCGACGCAGGAAAGAGCTTCACCGTCGACGGCCTCGCGCCAGGGCGTACGTACATCGGCCAGAGCGCGACGTGCGAAGTGCGCATCGCCGATCGCACGGTCTCGCGTCGCCACGCCGCGCTCGAGCTCCAAGCCGACGGCGTGCGTCTCACCGATCTCGGCTCGACGAACGGCACGCACGTCAACGGACTGCGCGTCTACGATCTCGTCCTGACCGGCGGCGAGACCGTGCGCGTCGGCGACACGGTGATGCGCGTGCACGCGACCGCGCCGGTCGCCGTCACCGCGTCGGACGCGATCTCGTTCGGGAAGACGACGGGCGCGAGCGCGGCGATGCGACGCATCTATCCGATGTGCACGCGTCTCGCGGCGAGCGACGTCCCGCTGATCATCGAAGGCGAGACGGGGACGGGCAAAGAGGTCCTCGCCGAATCGATCCACGAAGCGAGCGCGCGCGCCGCGGGGCCGTTCGTCGTGCTCGATTGCACGGCGATCATGCCGAGCCTCGCCGAGTCGATGATCTTCGGTCACGAGCGCGGCGCGTTCACGGGCGCGGTGTCGAGCCAACGCGGAATGTTCGAAGAGGCGACGGGCGGAACGCTCTTCATCGACGAGATCGGCGATCTCGACATCGCACTTCAGGCCAAGCTCTTGCGCGCGATCGAGCGCTCCGAGGTTCGTCGCGTCGGCGGCGCGAAGTGGACGCGCGTCGACGTGCGGATCATCAGCGCGACGCGGCGCGATCTCGAACGCGAGATCCAGGCGGGGCGCTTTCGCGACGATCTCTACTTTCGGCTCGCGGTCACGCGCATCGAGCTGCCGCCGCTCCGTCGCCGTGAAGGGGACATTGCGCTGCTCGCGCGATCGTTCTGGCGCGAGCTCGGTGGCGATCCGAACGCGCTCGACGGCGACTTCGTGCGAAGGCTCGAAGCGTACGACTGGCCGGGCAACGTTCGCCAACTGAGGAACGCGATCGCACGGCGCCATGCGCTCGGCGAGCTCGGGCCGTTGGAGCAGGCTTCGGCGGGCGCCGCCGCGGGCGCGACTGCGAGCGCGGGCGAAGGCGGTGCAGTCGTCGCGTCGACCGTCGACGATCTCATCGCGCGTCTCCTCGAAGGCGGCGTGTCTTTCCCCGCCGCGCGCGACGCGGTCGTCGACGAGCTCCAACGACGCTACGTCGAGCACGTGCTCGCGCAGCACGACGGCAACGTCGGAAAGGCCGCAGCCGCGTCGGGGATCGGACGTCGCTACTTCCAGACGATCCGCGGGAAAATCCGTCGGAGCGAATAGCGACGAGCGTGCGGTGGATTGGTCGCCAAGGGCGCCAAGGGGCCAAGAGCGCCAAGGATTTTTTGGTTT
>JBBQXV010000094.1:0-28896 GCA_038209335.1 Polyangiales bacterium
ACATGTACCCCATCTTTCCTTTGACCTCGCCGGTGCGTGTCATCGCCTGCCCCGCGTCGAACTTCGCGACGCCGAAGTCGAGGAGCTTCACGTGACCGTCGTACGAGATCATCACGTTGTGCGGCGACACGTCGCGGTGCACCACGTTGAGCGGATTGCCGCGCGTGCCGGTCAGCTCGTGCGCGGCGTGGAGCCCGTCGCAAATCTCTGCGAGGACGTGCGCGGCGAGCGCCGGCACCAGCCCTCCCTCTTTTTCGCGCGCTGCTTGCAGCATCTTCGAGAGCGGCTCGCCTTCGACGTACTCCATCGCGAGAAAGAACTCGCCGCGCAGCTCGCCGAACGAGAACGCGTGCACGACGTTCGGATGATCGAGGAGTGCGGCGAGGCGCGCTTCACGCAAGAACATCTCTTTGTGGCGCGCGTTGCCTGACGTCTCCGGGAGCATTCGCTTGAGCGCGACGATTCGCTCGAACCCGCCTTCGCCGCGCTCGAGCGCGACCTCGACGGTGCCCATCCCGCCGCGCCCGATGAGGAAGAGCGACTCGTAGCGCTGCTCGACCGATCCCCGCTCGCCCGAGCCGGGCGGTTCGGCGGCGGGATCGACCGGACCCAGCGGCGAAGATGCGAGGGGCTCGGCCGACATCCCCTTGAGTGTAGTGCACGGACGAGCGGGTGGGGAAACGCGGCTGTGCTACGACCAACCGGAGCGTGGGTGCTTCCTTCCGGAATCGACCGGGCGTGATCGTCGCGGTGGCGCTCGCCTGCGCGGCGGCGATCGGCGCAGCGATCGCCGTCGCCGCGTGCATTCCGGATCTCCGCGTCTCGGAGCTGCCGGGCAAGCCGCCTCCGCCGACGTGCGGCAACGGCTTCGTCGATCTCACCGCGGGCGAAGCGTGCGATCCCGGCGAAGCGGGCGCGCCCGGTTGCACGAGCGCGTGCGCGATCGCGTGCGCCGACGGCGGTCTCGTCGACGATGCGACGGGCCATTGTTACTTCGCAGTCGCAGGAAACGGGACGACGTACCTCAACGCGCAGACCGCGTGCGCCGTCGAAAACGCGCACGTCGTCACGTTCGTCAGTCGCGACGAGGTGGCCTTGGTCGCGGCGTGGAGCGCGCAGCAGAGCGCCGCTCCGGTCTGGATCGGAATGCGCAACGAGCCGAACGCGGGATGGATCCCCGTGCAGCAAGTCGACGAGCCCGGGTTCACGCAGTCGTGCCTGGGTTGCTATGCGGCTGCCGACGATCGCGGCGCGTTTCCGCAGCCGCTCGACGCGGGATCGCCGTGCCTCGAGGTCGCCTCGGCCACGCCAGGCGCGCTCTGGGCGCGCATCCCGTGCAGCGTGTCGCGACGGACCGTCTGCGAGCGCGAGCCGGCGGGGAGCCTGTCGCAGCCGTGCAACGGTGGCATCTGCATCGATCTGCGCCGGACGATCGGAAAAAAGAAATACGTGTATTTTGCAACAAAATCGACTCCCGACGAAGCAAGCCGGCTGTGCGGCGAGTTCAACGCCGGGCACCTCGTCCTCCTCGATTCGCGCGAAGAGAGGGAGCAGCTCTGGACGGAGCTCGCGCGGATCGACGAGAACCTGAAGCAGATCTGGATCGGCCTCGCGCGCGACGCCGACGCCGGAGGCGATTGGCGCTGGGACGATGGCGCGCCGATCGACGCAGGACGCCCGACGCCGTGGGGCGCGGCGCAGCCCGCCGTCGCCGACGGTGGATCGCCGCGCGCGTACGTCGAGCGCGTCGGCGGGCTCGTCGATTCGCAGCTCGCGCGGAGCGCGGATCCGTTCGGGCAGCCGGCACCGCAGGCGCTCCCGTTCGTGTGCCAGTTCGTCGACGCGCCCGACGCCGCGAAGTAGGCTGCAAGGTCCCCGGGAGAAGAACCCCATGCGCTGGTCGAAGTATTTCACGATGGCCGCGGTCGTCACCGCGTCGGCCGGTGCAGGTTGGGGCGCGGGTTGCAGCAGCTCGAAGTCGACCGCCGCACCCGGCGACGACGCAGGCATCGACGGCGGCGTCGCATGCCCGGCGTGCGTTCAGGACAGCGACTGCAGCGGCGGCGTCTGCGCGCAGATCGGCGGCGACAGCTTTTGCACGCCCGCGTGCCCCAACGGAAACGAGTGCGCATCGGATCGCGCTTGCACGCCCGTCACCACCGTGAGCGGCGCGCAGGCGAGCGCGTGTGTCTCGCGCGGCGACGTGTGCGGCGTCGCGCCCGAGCCCGACGCGGGAGGCCCGCCGCCGCAGACCTGCGGTGCCCTCGTCGGTCCCAACGTGAAAGCCGGATGCACGTGCAGCCAAGGCGCCGCGTGCGCGATGAACGGCTGCTACGGCGGCTGGTGGTGCAACACGGTGACGAACAAATGCCAGCCCGCGCCGAGCAACTGCGGCAGCGATGCCGGTGTCGCCTTCGACGGCGGCGCGCCGATCACCTCGCAGATCGGCGCGAACGGCGGCACGTCGTCGCGCCTCTACTTCGCGATCGTCGGCGACACGCGCCCCGCCAACATCGACGACACCGCGGGCTACCCGACCGCGATCATCACGAAGATCTGGACCGACATCGGCGCGATGAGCCCGATGCCGCCGTTCGCCGTCACCACCGGCGACTACCAGTTCGCGTCGGCGTTCGGCGTCAACGCGGCGCCGCAGATCGATCTCTACCTCGCCGCACGCGCGAAGTACTCCGGGGTCGCGTTCCCGACGATGGGAAACCACGAGTGCACGGGCGCAACGGCATCGAACTGCGGCGCCGGCACCGCGAACGGCAACACGACCAACTTCACGACGTACATCTCGAAGATGCTCACGCCGCTCGGGAAGAGCGACGTCTATTACGAGATCGACGTCGACGCGCCCGACATGTCGTGGACGAGCAAGTTCCTCTTCGTGGCCGCGAACGCGTGGACGGACGCGCAGGCGACGTGGCTCACCACGGCGATGGCGAAGCCGACGACGTACACGTTCGTCGTCCGTCACGAAGCGGCGCAAGCGAACACCGCGCCCGGCGTGGATCCTTCGGAAGTGATCATGGCCGCGCATCCGTACACGCTCTCCATCGTCGGACACACGCACACGTACGCGCATTACAGCGGCCGCGAGGTCATCGTCGGCAACGGCGGCGCGCCGCTCACCGGCAGCAAGAACTTCGGCTTCGGGATCGTCAACCAACGCGCCGACGGTGCGCTCACCGTCGACATGATCGACTACACGAGCGGCCTCGCCGACGGTCGCTTCCACTTCGCCGTGAACGCGGACGGGACACCCGCGCCGTGAAGCGATCGGTTTCGCTTTCGCTCGCGATCTGCGTCGCGCTCTCGGTCGGCGCGTTCCTCGGTGCGCGCCACGTCGCGACGTCGTCCGCGCGCGACGTGCAACCGCCTCGCATCGCGCCGCACGCACCCGCGTCGATCGAATTGCACGTCCCGCACGCCGCCGGCTCGATCGTCCTCGACGGCGACACCGACGATCCCGGCTGGCAAAAGACCGTCGCGCGCACCGGCCCGCTGCTCACGTCGTCCGGCGCCCCGGCCCGCCCGTACTCCGACGCGCGCATCGTCTGGGGCGACGGTCACCTCTACTTCGCGCTTTACGCCGCCGACGAGGACATCCGCTCGACGGCGACGGCGCACGACGCGCCGCTCTGGCTCGAGGACGCGTACCATCTCGCGTTCACCGAAGGCACGACGGTGCGCACGATCGACGTGTCTCCGCTCGGCGTCCTCACCGACGGCATTCGCGTCGGCAACGGCGCGGTCGACTTTGCGTGGCAGAGCGGCGCGCACGTCTCGTACGAGCTCGACGGCACCGCGAACGATCCGCGCGACGACGACGAAGAGTGGGTCATCGAGCTGGCGGTCCCGTTCGAGTCGCTGGGCATGCGCGGCGAGCGCGGCGAGCGGATCGCCCTCTCGCTCCGTCGCTGCGACACGCCGAAGAGCGGCGTGCGCGTCTGCGCCTGCTGGGGCGCGTGCAGAGACGGCGACGCGGCTGCGCTGCTCGTCCTCGACTGACGACGTGCCCCGACGGAATCAGCCCTTGGCGACGCTGTCCTTGAGCTTCTGCACGAGGTACTTGTAGCCCTTGTCCTGCTTGTTCGTGAGCATCTCGTGGAACTGGCGGTAGTAGTTCACCGTCATCCTCGAACCCTCGGTGATGAGCTCGATGATCTTCCACCCGCTGCCGTCGGCGCGCAGGATGTACTCGATGTTCGCCTTGGTCCGCGCGTTCGCGTTCGACTGCGCCTTCATCTTCACGTGCTTCGCAGTGTCGGGGCCTGTCGCGTCGCCGAACTCGGCCTTGTAGTCGAGGATCTTCTTGAGGTTCTTTTTGTAGTTGTTCTCGATGAGCTGACGGAGCAGGCCCTTGACCTCGGCCTTCTGGCCGTCGTCGAGATCGCCGTTGGTCCAGTGCTCGCCGAACGACGCGATGGTGAAGGCGTCGTAGTCGACGATGGTCGCGAGGGCATTGCTGAGATCCGTCTGCGACGCGTTCTTCTGCAGGAGCACCGTGACCTTCGACTGCTCGCGCTGCATGAACGACTTCGCGTCGTCGGCGGATGCGATCCCGCTGAACATCACCGCCGCCACGATCAACGCCGCCTGCACGAGCTTCGAGATACGCATCGCCGTTTCTCTCTTTCGATACTGCCCTTCGATACGCTTGGATGCTCGATGCGACCGAGGGCGTTTCGTCGTTCTATCCCTTTGGACGATGGTACGCCCGCCTCGATTCATCGGTTCCCTGGTCGCCCGGTGGTAGCCGCTTCTCGCACGCGCGCGCACAGAAAAGGTTTCATCGTTCCCACCTTTGTTGCCTGTTTTTAGGTGCGGTGATCGTCGAACCCGCGGGAATAATGCAGCGGCACGGTCGATGCTCAGGGTGAGTCCTCAGCTTCTGGAGGAGGAACCCATGAAACGAATCGGCTTTCTTCATGCCGGCGTGCCGGCTTGCGTCTTCGGTCTGGGCTTCGTGATGGCCGCGTGCGGCGGGACGGACAATGCCGGCATCGGCAGTGATCCCGACGGCGGTAGCGGAGGCGACGGGGCAGTCACCGCGGACGGCGGCGGAGGCGACGACGGCGGCGGTGGAGGCGACGGCGCGAATGGTGACGGCGCCGGCGGTGACGGCGGCGCGCGCGACGGTGCTGGAGGCGACAGTGGCGGCGGCGACGCGGGCCAAGACGCAGGCATGGGACCCGGCACGTACGTCTCGGGGATCGTCGGTCTCGACACGAACCCCGGCACGAAGGCGTTGCCCGTGAAGACGATCTCGAAGGGGATCACCAACGCGATCGCGATCGGCGGAAATCCGAACGTCTACGTCGCGCAGGGGCACTACCCGGAGAAGGTCACGCTCGTCCAAGGCATCAGCGTGCTCGGTGGCCACCAGTGCGACATGAACTCGTGCACGTGGGCGCGCGACCGCGTGGTCTACGACACCGCGATCGACATGCAGGACGCCGAAGGCGTGCTCGCCGGTCCGACGATCACGAAGATCACGACGCTCGACGGCTTCCGCCTTCGCGGCAAAGCGGGCGCGGCGAGCAGCGGCGGGTTCGTGTGCCTCACGCTCGACGGCGGCTCGCCGACGATCACGAACAACGTCGTCGCTCCGGGCGACGTCACCGGCGGCGCGCGCGCGATCGGGATCGAGGTGTTCGCGCCGACGGTGGACCAGACCGGCGCGCTCATCGACAGCAACCTGATCCAAGGCGGCACGAGCACGACGTCGTGGGTCGGCATCGCGTTCGACAACAAAGGCGGAGCGCCGGGCAACCCGTCGGTCGCCATCGTATCGAACAACAGGATCCGTGGCGGCTCGGCGATGAACACGTCCGGCATCAACGCGTTCTCGTGCGGCGCGACGACCACGTTCTTCAAGAACGACATCCTCGCGGGGACGTCGACGGCGCCGGGCAGCGGCGCAGGGACCTCGTGGGCGATCCAGGCGTTCGGCAAGGCGACGTACGACTCGAACACGCTCAACGCCGATCAAGTGAACACCGGCTCGTGCGCAAGCTCGTCTCTGTGCGGCGGCTTCGCGAGCTACAGCTCGACGTCCGTCCTCACGAACAACGTCGTCATGGGCGTGAAGGGGCCGCGCACGACGGCGCTCCTCTTGTCCGAGGCCGAGCTCGCCGCGGGGGTCGTCGTCGCGAATGGCAACTACTTCGACGGCGCCGGTGGAGGGCTCTTGGCTGGTGCGCAGTCGATCAGCTCGGCCATCCAGCTGAAAAACTGCAACGGCGGCAACTGCGGCGTCAACACCGTCATAGGCAAGATTCGGAACAACATCTTGATGGGCGGGTTGAACCAGCTTCGGTACGGCGTCTACGAAGAGCAGCTCCAGCAGAAGACGGCGCATCCGTCGGCGTTCGAGTACAACGACATCTTCTTCTCGACGCAGGCCGGGCGCACCGACACGCTCTATCACTTCTGGAACGGCGCCGCGGCGACCGACCTCGCTACGACCGCGCTGATCATCTCGACGGTGCCGACGAACCCGGTGCCGAACAACCTCTACAACGTCGATCCGCAAGTCAGCGCGACGAAGCACCTCGTCACGCCCGGCTCGCCGATGATCGACAAGGGGACGGCGACGGAAGCGCCGCCGAAGGACATCGACGGCGACACGCGACCGCGTGGACAAGCGGTCGACATCGGCGCCGACGAGGCGATGTAGTCGGCTCGCGTTCAGCCGCGCGCGGGCGGGCGGAGGCTCGTGCGAAGTCCGGATACGTTCGCGCTCAGCGCGATCCGGAACCTCGCGCCGCCTCCGTCCGGTCGTTGAACCTCGATACGCGCGCCCATCGACGCGTGGTCTTCGAGGATCCGCTTCACCACCGCGAGGCCGATGCCGACGCCGTGCGATCGCGTCGTGTAGAAGGCATCGAAGATCCGCGCCGCGTCGCCTTCGGGAATACCCGGGCCGCGATCGCGAACGGAGAGCACCACCTCGGAGTCTCTTTGTTCGACCGTCACCGTGACCGACGATCGCGCCGGGCTCGCTTGGACGGCGTTGCGGACGAGGTTCCACAACACTTGCCGCATCTGCGCGCCGTCGCAGCGCGCCATCGTCGGGACGGGCGGCCCTTCGTATTCGACGAGGACGTCGCTGCTTCGCTCCGCGTGGGTCGCGAGCGCGACGACCTCGCGCGCGAGCGCCGCGACGTCGACCGACTCGGCGCGCGGAGGACGCGGCTTCGACAAGTCCATCATGTCGCCGACGAGGTTCGAGAGCCGCGCCGTCTCGCGCTGGATGATCTCGCAGAGGTGCCGATCCTCTTCGTTGAGATCCGGCGACTCGCGGAGCAGCTCGATCGAGCCGCGGATCGATCCGAGCGGGTTGCCAATCTCGTGCGCGAGCCCGGCCGCGATTCGGCCGAGGACGGCGAGACGTTCCGCGTCGACTGCGCGCTTCGTCGCTTCTTCGAGCGCGCCACCGGTGATGCGCAAGCGTTCGGCGAGATAGCCGGCGAGGAGCGAGACGACGATGACGCCGAGCGAGTTGACGAGGAGCGGATAGATGAGCTCCGCGCTCGTCACGGCGTAGTTCGCGGCCGCCTGATCGGGTGGCGGTCGGATCCAGACGAAATGAAACGCCGCGCAGAGCGTCCCGTAGATCGCCATTCCGGAGAGCGCCGCCGCCGCCGCGCCGCGCCAGCCGACGAGGATCGCGCCGACGAGGCACGTGAGCGCGTAGAACGACGTGGCTCCGCTCGTCGCGCCGCCGGTCACGTAGACGATCGCCGTCCACGTGAGCTGATCGAGGACGAGCTGCGCGTACGACAGATCGCGGAGGCGCTTCCCGGTGCGAAGGACGGCCGCGTAGGCGGCGGCGAGCGCGAAGCCCGATCCGATCGTGATGAACACGAGGCGCTGGCTATGCGGAAAGCGGGACAGCTCACCGCGCAAGTAGAGAGAGGCCGTCGCGACGAGCAGCAGCGTCAGGAACCCGAGCCGCAGCCCCGTGATCCACGCAAGACGTCCCGCGAGGCCTGCGCGACCTTCGGGAGCGCGTGCCTCGTGATTCACGAGGCCTTCGTGCGGAACCGCGGGGCGCACCCCGAGCTCCACGTCAGTCGCCCTTGATCGCGCCTGCGAGACTGAAGATGGGCAGGTACATCGAGATGAGCACGACGCCGACCGTGCCGCCGATGCCGACCATCATGACGGGCTCGATGAGGCTCGTGAGCGCGCCGACCGCGACGTCGACCTCTTCTTCATAGAAGTCGGCAATCTTGTTGAGCATCTGATCGAGCGCGCCCGTCTGCTCGCCGACGCCGACCATCTGCACGACCATCGGCGGAAAGACGTTGGTCGTCATCAGCGGATCGGCCATGTTCTTGCCCTCGCTGATCTTCTGGCGCGTGTACATGATCGCTTCTTCGATGATCACGTTGCCGGCCGTCTTCGCGACGATGTCGAGCGCGTCGAGGATGGGAACGCCGGACGACAGGAGCGTGCCGAGCGTTCGCGTGAAGCGCGCGACGGCGATCTTCTTGAGCACCGGTCCCATGATCGGCGCGCGCAGGAACATCTTGTGGAAGAACTTTTTCCCCTTCGGCGTCTTGTAGATCTGCACGACGCCCACCGACGCGGCGGTGACGATGAGGATGATCCACAAGAGATTCCCGATGAACGCCTCGGACACTGCGATGACCATCTTCGTCAGCGCGGGGAGCTCGGCCTTCGATCCGAACTCTTTGAACATGTCCTTGAACGACGGAATGACGAAGCCGAGGAGAATGACGAGGACGATCACGAAGACGACGAGGACCGCGCTCGGATAGACCATCGCGCCGCGGACCTGGCGCTTCAGCTTCACGTTCTTTTCGATGTAGACCGCGAGGCGCGTGAGGATGGTGTCGAGGATGCCGCCGACCTCGCCGGCTTGGACGAGGTTCGTGTAGAGCGCATCGAATACTTTGGGATGGCGGCGGAGCGAGTCGCTGAACGTCGCGCCTTGCTCGACGCTCCCTTTGATGTCCTTGAGGATGACGCCGAAGAGCTTGTTGTCGGTCTGCGTCGCGAGGATGTCGAGGCACTGCACGATCGGGAGGCCGGCGTCGATCATCGTCGCGAAGAGTCGCGTGAAGGTGACGATGTCCTTGAGGCTGACGCCCGTACCGAACTGGATATTGAAGGCCTTGCTCTTCTTCTTCACCTTCGTCGGCACGAGCTGCTGCGCGCGGAGGCGCGTGTCCACCGCGTCTGCGGTCTCGGCCTCCATGAGCCCCTTGCGGAGCTCGCCGGTGCGCGCACGTGCTTCCCAGACGAATTCGGCCATGTTCGGGATCTCGGGAGCGGCCAGGGGCGGCTCGATTTAGGAGTGTACAAGTGCCCTGCCGAGAGGGTCAAAGTCTCGCTGCATGGCCCCTTTGAAAGATCTCGCGGCGGTACTGCAGTGTGTGCGGGACGACGCCGTCGTCGATCCGCGGTTTGGCCGTGTGGCCTGCGGTTGGGCTCGGCGCGGTGCGGGGCCGGGCGACGCGTGGACGAGCGACGCGGCCGGCGAGGAGATCGTCTTCGATCTTGCGAGCGTGACGAAGCCGATGACGGCGGTCGCGTTCGCCAAGGCGGGGATCGATCGGCGCGCGAAGGTCGCGGAGCTCTTGCCCGAGCTCGCGGGGACGAAGAGCGGTGAGCTTCCGATCGAGCTCGTCCTCGCGCATCGCGGCGGGCTCGAGGCGCACCTCGCGCTCTTCGAGCCGCTCGTTCGCGGCGAGCGGATCGATCGTGCGCGCGCGCTCGTCACGGCGGCGAATTCACGACGCGCCGACGCCGAGGGGGCGCCGCCGGCGGAGGGGTTCGCGCCGGTGTACAGCGACATGAGCTACATGATCGTCGGCGCGGCGCTCGCTCGTCACGTCGGCGGGCGCGACTGCGGCGACGCCACGCGCGACGTCGTCCTCGCGCCGCTCGGCATCGACGATCGCGTCGGCACCGCGCGCCAGCTCGAAGCGCGCGGCGTCGATCTCGCGACGCGCGCGGCGCCGACGGAGATCGTCGCGTGGCGCGGCGGCGCGATCGTCGGGCGCGTTCACGACGAGAACAGCTGGGCGCTCACGGGCGCCGGTGGCTCCGGGCACGCGGGGATGTTCGGCACCGTCGGCGGCGTGCTCGCGTTCGGTCGCGCGGTGCTCGACGCGCTCGACCGACGCGCGACACCGCTCGGCGACGTCGAGCTCGCGTGGCTCGTTCGCGAGCGACCGGGCGGAACGCTCCGCGCCGGCTTCGACGGAAAGAGTGCCGAGGGATCGAGCGCCGGCGCGCTCTTCGACGCGAAGAGCTTCGGCCACCTCGGCTTCACCGGCACGAGCCTCTGGATCGATCCCGAAGCGAAGGTCGTCGTCGCGCTCCTGACGAATCGCGTGCACCCTACACGCGAAAACGTGGCGATCCGCGCGGCGCGTCCGAAGATCCACGACGCGCTCTACCGGTTGGCGACGTCATGAGCCGCGCTCGGCACGTCGAGAAGCACTTCACCGGCAGCGCGCGCTTGCGCGACGTCGTCATCGGAATGTCGGACGGGCTCACCGTTCCGTTCGCGCTCGCGGCGGGGCTCACCGGCGCGGTGTCGGCGTCGCGGATCGTCCTGACGGCGGGCGCCGCGGAGATCACGGCGGGCGCAATCGCGATGGGGCTCGGCGGTTACCTCGCGGCGCGCGGCGACGCGGAGCACTACGCGAGCGAGCGCGCGCGCGAAGTGCGCGAAGTCGAGGTCGTGCCGAAGCTCGAAGCGAAGGAGGTCGCCGAGGTGTTCGAAGGCTACGGCCTCACGCCCGAAGAGACCGCGCCGCTCGTCGACGCGCTCCGCAAGCGCCCCGAAGCGTGGGTCGATTTCATGATGCGCTTCGAGCTCGGTCTGGAAAAACCCGAGGCGGGCCGCGCGCTCTCCAGCGCGCTGACGATCGCGTTCGCGTACATCGCAGGCGGCGTGATCCCGCTGGTGCCGTACATCGTCGTCGCCGACTCGTCGCGCGCGTTGCCGTTCTCCGCGGTGACGACGCTCGTCGCGCTCTTCGCGTTCGGCTTCGTGAAAGGGCGCTTCGCCGGATCGTCCGCCGTGCGAAGCGCGTTGCAGACCACGCTCATCGGCGGAGTCGCCGCCGGGGCCGCGTTCGCGTTGGCCAAGCTCTTCAGCTGACGGGTGGCGCACGCGCCGGAGGTGTCTCCTCGCAGTCGACACCAACGACGCGGGAGGAGACGCAGGGCGTGCAGATCGCTGCAAATCCTCGGTGCTCGTGGCGTCGCCGCAGCGGCACGGCGCGCGCAACAGGGCGGGTCAACCTGGAGAATCGCCCATGAACCTCGGTCTCGCTCGCGTGTCCGCCCCGCTCGTCGCCACCCTCGCGCTCGCCCTCGGCGGCTGCGGCTCCGCTCCGCACGACGACACGGCTCAGTCGTCCGACGACGCGCTCACCGTCTACAAATCCGGAACGATGACCGCATCGGGTCTCACGCTCTTGCAGTCGCTGATGGGCACGGGCTCCGCGTCCGTGAGCGCGACCGAAGCGGCGATCCACTTTGCGCCGTCGTCGCAGATGGCGACGCTCGGTGCGTCGTCGTTCGACTACGCAGCGACGGACTATTTCGACACCGGGTTCAACCAGGGCGTGCGCCTCAAGAGCTTCGCTCAGCAAGGCACCCCGACGTTCGCGTTCGAGGCGAGCGGTCCGGGATCGATCGACATGCACCTGGTGCTGACGGGCGACGTCTATACGTTGCTCGGCTTTTGCTACAAGCAGTACCCCTGCATCACTGGGGGCGGGAACACTTCAGCGTTTTTCGGCGTGCTCGGCGGCACCGCGACGGTCGACGCGCGCTTCGTCGTCGACGCGAACGGCGTCCTCGGCGTCGACGCCGTCGCGACGTCGTATCCGTACGTCGTCGTCAAACCGAACAACGCGCTACTGAACGCCAGCCTCGACAACTTCCCCGTCGCCCGTCGTCCGCAGATCGAGGGGTGGCTCGCCGGTGAAATCAAGAACGCGCTCGCGCAATCGCTGGCGCAACACCAAGCGACGTTCATCGGCGGCATGAACCGCTACGTGAACTACCAGCGATTTGGCGCCGGCCCGACGGTGGAGCCGCTCTGGCAGACCCTTCCGTCGTCGCTCGCGATCGCCGCGGGCGGCATGGCGTGGACGGCGAAGCGCGAGTACCCGACGAACGCGCCCACCGGCTGCACCGCGTCGACGGCGTGCGAAGGCATCGTCACGGTCGCGTGCACGCCGAGCACCGATCGACTCGAGCTCGAGTACTACTCGGTGGGCGGATGGGTGCCGGAGTTTCAACAGCCGATCTCCGCGTCGACGTCGTGGGCGTTCAAGTTCACGGCGAAGGGCGCGTCGACGATGAGCCTGCGTGTTTGCAACGTGAACAGCACCGGGAAGACGTGCGGCGCGCCGATGCTCATCCACCCGAACAACGGCCACTGTCCGCCGCTGTGCACGCGCGACGAAGCGGGCGTGCTGCATTGTGTGACCGGTGGGACCGGCGGCGGCGGGCTCTAGTCGACGACGTTCGTTAGTGGGTATCATCATGGCCTCGTATGCATCGAGGGAGCATCCTGCACGCGGTTCCGTGCGATCTGAAGCGCCTGCCCATCGGCGCGCTCGAGGTGTTCGTCCTCTCGTGCGTCACGGGTACGTTGCGCGCCGAAGAGGTCGCGGAGGCCGCGGGGCTCGAGATCGGCGAGCTCTTGAAGTTGGCGCGGCGGCTCGTCGATCTCGGCGCGTTGTCCGTCGCGCGCGAGACGCAGAAGATGAAGCGACCCGCGCCGCTGCGGAGGACGGAGTCTCCGCCGCCGGCGCCGTCCGCTCCGCGGATCGCGCGGAGTCTCGTGCCGCCGGCGGTCGCGCCGGTCTTGCGACCGTGTCCGGACATGCGTTCGCTTGGAATCAGCCCGCGCGAAGGGTTCGTCCTCTCGCAGATCGATGGCTCGACGACGACGGCGGACCTCATCGAGATCACGCACCTGTCGGCGCGCGAGGTGAGCGATGCGCTCTATGCGTTGGAGGCGGCGGGCGCGATCGAGCTCGAGCCTCGGAAATCTCGTTCGTCGAAGGCGCCGCCACTCGCCACGAAAGCGCCGCCGCAACACGTCACGAAGGCGCCGTCGCAACGGGTGACGAAGGCGCCGTCGCAACGGACGACGAAGGCGCCGCCGCAACGCGCGACGAAGGCGCCGGAGCCGCGGGCGACGAAGCCGCCGCTGGCGCGTGTAACTCCGGCTCCGGAACGGGTGCTCGTCGAGGTCCCCGCGGTCCCCGCGTCCGAGCGCGCCCAGATCGCGGCCGATGCGGATCGGCTCGACGGCGTCGATCACTACGACGCCCTCGGCGTCGCGCGCGACGTCGACGCGAAGGCGATTCGGCGGGCGTACCACGCGCTCGCGGCGAAGTTTCACCCGGACCGCTTCTTCGGCAAGGACCTCGGTCCCGCGCGGCCCGCGCTGCAGCGCGTCTTCGTTCGACTCACGCGCGCCCACGACCTCTTGTCGAACAAGAGCAAGCGCGACGACTACGATCTCACGCTGCCGCCTCGCACGAGCGTACGCGCGCCTCCGCCCGCGCCGCCCGCGTCGCGTCCGCCGCCCGCGCCGCCTCCGCCCGCCGCGATCGCGCCGCCGCCTCCGCCCGCCGCTATCGCGCCGCCGCCTCCGCCCGCGCCGCCTCCGCCCGTTGCGATCGCGCCGCCTCCGCCGCCCGCGCCGCCTCCGCCCGCCGCGATCGCGACACCTTCTCCGCCGCCCCTCACCATCGTGACGCCTTCCACTCCACCCGGGTCCGTGCCGTCGCAAGCCGTCGCCCCACCGGTCTCGGGGACCGCGCCCCGAGCGGCCTCGGCGAAGAAGCGCGCCAGCGTGCAGGAGCACGTCGACGTCTTCGTGCGTGCGGCGAAGGAAGCGATGGATCGCGGCGATCTCACGACGGCCGCGAACAACTACCGCCTCGCGGTGCAATGCTCCGACGATCCGTTGCTTCGCGCGACGCTCGAAGAGACCGACGCGAAAGCGCGTGCGCGCGTGCGCGACGTGAGCCTGACCGCGGCGCGTGCGGCAGAGCAAGGGGGACGATGGGCCGAGGCCGCCGCGAAGTACGCGAAGGCGCACAGCGTAAAACCGGAGCCTTGGATCGCGGAGCGCGCGGCGAACGCGATGCGACTCGAAGGGGCGGACCTGCGCCGCGCCGCGCAGCTCGGAGAACAGGCGGTGCTCGCCGAGCCGAACAACGCGTCGTACCGCGTGACGCTCGGCGAGATCTACCTCGACGCGGGCCTCATGGTGCGCGCGGCGGGCGAGTCGAGTCGAGCGTTGGTGCTCGCGCCGACCGACTTGCGCGCGAACATGCTCGCGAAGCTCGTCGCGAAGGCGAAGCGGGCATAGCGCGACCGCACCGCGCCCGCGGCCGAGAAGGGAGAGGTCGACGGATCATCGCACGCGGCTACATGCGCGTATGGTCGACCGCTACTTCCCGAAAGGAAGATCCCCATGCGCATGCATACCCTCGCCGTCTGGACCTCCGTCGTTGCCCTCGCGTCGCTCGCCGGATGCGATCGTCTCCGAGGCGGCAGCAAGGCAGGTGCCGATGGCGGCGCCGCCGCATTGCCCGCGGTCGCCAACGATAAAGTCGGGAGCGGCACGCCCATCACCGGTACGCCCGTGAAGACGTCGTGCGACCTGCGTGCCGGCGAGCTCGCAGATCAGAGCCACGCGATCGACGGCAAGCCATTCCTCATCGAGTGTCCGGCGAGCTGCGCGGAAGGCGGCGTGTGGGGCGTCGATCTCTATACCGACGACTCCCTCGTCTGCCGCGCCGCGCTCCATGCCGGAGCCATTCTCGTTACCGGAGGCAAGGCTGCCGTCACGCTCGCGCGCGGACAACGGAGCTACCTCGGATCGTCGCGCAACGGCGTCACGTCGTCGGGCTACGGCAAGTTTGCTCGCAGCTTCTACGTCCAAGCACTCGACGCACAAGGGCGCGCGGTCGGCACGCCGCCGACGATCTACGACGACAACACGGCGCTTCTCGATTGCGGCGCCACGAACCCGTTCGAAGGCACGAGCGGCTCGTTCACGGTCATCTGCGTCGCGGACTGCACGACGGGCGGCGTTTGGGGATCGAACCCGTACACGGGCGACTCCGCAGCGTGCACGGCCGCGCATCACGCGGGCGTGATCGATGCGACCAAGCACAAGTTCAAGCTCACGCTCGGCCCGGCGAAGGCGTCGTTCAAGGCATCGACCGCGCACGGCGTGACCTCCGGCGACTTCGCGCAGTTCCCGTCGAGCTTCACCGTCGCCAAATCCGATTGAACGGCCGCGCGATTCCGCTAAATCTTTGGACGTTCGGGCCGAAGGCTTCAGGCTGAACCTCGGACAGACAGATGGCCCAGACGACCCTCGCGAAACGCGTCTCCGCGCCGCCCGCACCGCGCGCGGGGGAAGCGATCGTCTATCGCAGCTCGGGCGCCAACAAGTGGCGCTTCCTGCGCGCGTACTACACGACGTTTCGCGTCATCTTCAGCTACGTCTGGCTAAGCTTCTGGTCGCGCATCATGGGGAGCGCGTGGCGCGCGCAGCGGATCGCCGCCGTCCACCAGCGCAACGCGCGCCGCGTCTACGGAACGATCCTGCTGCTCCAAGGTTTGTTCATCAAGGTCGGCCAGCTCCTGTCGATCATGGCGAACTTTCTCCCCGAGGAGTTTCGCAGCGAGCTCGAAGGTCTTCAGGATCAAGTTCCGCCGCGTCGCTTCGAAGAGATCGCCGCGCGCATCGAGAGCGAGCTCGGCGGGCGCGTCGACGATCTCTTCGCCGACTTTCAGCGCGCGCCGATCGCGAGCGCCTCGCTCGGTCAGGTGCACGAGGCGCATCTCAAGGATGGCCGTCGCGTCGTCGTGAAGGTCCAGCACACGGACATCGACGAGATCGTGCGCCTCGATCTCCGGACGATTCGCCGCATCATGCAGATCGTCCAAGTGTTCGTGCCGGTACAGGGGCTCGACGCGTACTACCTCCAGATCCGCGAGCTCTTGAAGCAGGAGCTCGACTTCACGATGGAGGCCGACAACATCGAGCGGATCGCCGCGAACTTCGGGCGCGCGCGCGACGAGGCGGCGCAGCACGTCGTCTTCCCGACGCCGGTGCGCGAGCACTCCACGTCGCGCGTCCTCACGACGACGTTCGTCGAAGGAAAGAAGGTCAACGACGTCGCTGCCATCGACGCGATGGGCCTCGACAGGAAGGATCTCGCGAAGCGCCTCGTGCGCGCGTACTGCCAGATGATCTTCGTCGACGGCGTCTACCACGCCGATCCGCACCCCGGGAACATCCTGGTCCGGCAAGACGGCGCGCTCATCCTCCTCGACTTCGGCGCCGTCGCCGAGCTCTCGCCGTCGATGCGTGAAGGGATTCCGGAGTTCCTCGAAGGCGTCCTTCGTCGCGACACGCAGCGCCTGATCAAGGCGATGAAGAAGATGGGCTTCCTCTCGCGCACGACCGACGAAGCGATGACCGAAAAGATCATCGAGTACTTTCATCGGCGGTTTCAGGAAGAGATCAAAATCGAGAGCTTCAACCTCAAGGACGTGAAGATCGATCCGCAGAAGGGCTTCGAGAACCTGCTCGACCTTCGCAAGATGAACATCGGTCTCCGCGAGCTCTCGGGCGCGTTTCACATTCCGAAGGACTGGGTGCTCCTCGAGCGCACGCTTCTCCTGCTCTACGGATGCTGCTCGCTCCTCGATCCGGAATTGAACCCGCTCGGGATCATCCAGCCGTACCTGCGCGACTTCGTCCTCGGCAACCGCGACTGGACGCAGATCGCGATGGAGGCGGTGCGCGACGCTGGCATGAGCGCGGTCACGCTGCCGAACGAGATGCACAAGTACCTCGCGAAGGCGACGCGCGGGCAGATGGAGGTGCGCGTCCGCGGCGTGGAAGAGGGGGCGCGCACGGTGTACTCGGCGGCGCGTCAGCTCATCTACACCGGGATCGGGATCTTCGCGGCGTACGAGGCGGTGCAGCTCTATCTCGTCGGTCAGCAGAAGCTGTGGAAGATCTTCGCGGGAGTCGCGATCGGCGCCGCGGTGCTTCTCATCGGATCGTCGCTCTTCGGGAGACCGAAGCGCGGCGGGTGGAGCTGATCATGTACACGCCGAAGCTCTTCTTGCAGGAAGACGTGCCGACGCTCCACGCGCTCGTTCGCGCGCACTCGTTCGGGACGCTCGTCGTCGCGATGCCCGACGGAGCGACCGAGATCACGCACCTGCCGTTCGTGCTCGACGCGGACGCTGGGCCGATGGGGACGCTGCGTGCGCATGTGGCCCGTGCGAATCCGATCGCGAACGCCGCGGCGGCGGGCGCGAGCATGACGGCGATCTTCGTCGGGCCGCACACGTACATTTCGCCGACTTGGTACGAGACGCCGGCCGCGCAGGTGCCGACCTGGAACTACGCCGCGGTTCACGCGCATGGTCACGCGGCGGGAGCGATGACCGGCGCGGAGCTCCTCGCGCTCCTCGTTGATCTCTCGACGTCGTTCGAAGGGACGACGACGGCCGCGTGGTCGCCGGCGTTGCTCGAGTCGGCGAAGCGCGACCGGATGCTCCAGGAGATCGTCGGCTTCGCGATCCCGATCGAGCGCATCGACGGAAAGACGAAGCTCAGTCAGAACCGCAGCCCCGTCGATCACGCGCGGGTCATGGATCGCCTGAAGATGCGCGGCGGCGACGACGATCTCGAGATGATCGCGATGATGGAACGCGATCCGAAGCGGCCGAAGTACTGACGCGTCAGCGCTTCGAGTCGCGCGTCCTCTCTACGGCGTCCTTTGCGATGACGCCGACGTCGTCCTGGCCTTGCCCTTTCGCGAGCGATTCGTCGATGCGTGCGGCGAGCGCCGGGAGCATCGACAGGTGCGCGCCGGCCGCGGCTTCGATCATCAAGCGGACGTCCTTGCGCGCCATCACGAGCTCGAACGACGCGGCGAAATCGGCGTTCGCCATTCGCTTGCCGCGCACGTCGATGGTGCCGCCGGGCTTGAAGCGCGAGAAGAGCGCGTGCGCGTCCGGCGCAGAGATCCCGAGCGACGCGGCCATCTCGTAGACGTCGGCGAGGCCACCGATGATGACGATGATCATCGCGTTGCCGAAGAGCTTGTAGGCCGCGGCGAGATCGACGCGCTCGCCGACGTACCAGACGCTCCCGGTCATCTTCGCGAGCTCGCTCTCGACGCGATCGAACCGCGCGCGCGGACCGGCGCAGAGCATGAGGCCACCGCCGTCGCGGCAGTTCTGCGGAGCCATGAAGACGGGCGCGTGAAGAAAATCGATCCCGCGCGCGTCGCACTTCGCGAAGCGCGCGACCGTCCCCGCGGGCGACACGGTGCTGTGGTCGACGACCATCGCGCCCGGCGAGAGCCCCGGAGCGAGCGCGTCGAGCAGCGCGTCGACCGCCGCATCGTCGCTGACGACGATGTGCACGCGCTCGGCGTCGCGCACGCAATCGGCGGGCGAATCGGCGACGCGTGCGCCGAGCTTCGCGAGCGGCTCGGCCTTCGCGCGCGTGCGGTTGTACACGCTGACCTCGTCGCCGCGACGAAGCATCGCCTCGACCAACCCCGATCCCATCAACCCCGTTCCGAGCAGCGCTACGCGCGTGTGAGTCGCCATCGCGCGTTCTTTCTTAGCCCATCCCGCGGCGGATCTGAGGTATTCCGAGGCACCCCATGGCCGACCTCTGGATACGGAAACCGTTGTCGGAGCTGTTGGGCGAAGCCGCAGACGGCAAGGGGCTCAAGCGAACCCTCAGCGCGTGGTCGCTCGTCGCGCTCGGCATCGGCGCGATCATCGGCGCGGGCCTCTTCGTTCGCACCGCCGCGGCCGCCGCCGGGAACGCCGGTCCATCGGTCACGCTCGGCTTCATCGTCGCCGCCGTCGGCTGCACGTTCGCGGGCCTCTGCTACGCCGAGCTCTCGTCGATGATCCCGATCGCCGGGAGCGCGTACACGTACTCGTACGCCACGATGGGCGAGTTCGTCGCGTGGATCATCGGATGGGATCTCGTGCTCGAGTACGCCATCGGCGCGGCGACGGTCGCGATCGCGTGGAGCGAATACTTGAACAAGCTCCTCAGTCTCTTCGGCACCCAGATCCCATACCAATGGTGCCACTCACCGTTTCAAGTCGAAGACGGAACCGGCGTCCACGGCCTCATGAACGTGCCCGCGCTCTTCATCCTCTTCATGCTCACGCTCCTCCTCATTCGCGGGATGCGCGAGTCGGCGTGGGTCAACGGCCTCATCGTGATCACCAAGGTCGCGATCGTCATTCTGATCATCGTCCTCGGCTGGTCGTTCATGAAGCCGGAGAACCACGTCCCGTACATCCCGCCGGCGGCGGAGTACGTCGACAAGCAGGGCGTCGCCCACAACTTCGGCGGCATCATGGGGATCCTCGGCGCGGCCGGCGTCGTCTTCTTCGCGTTCATCGGCTTCGACGCCGTATCGACCGCCGCGCAAGAAGCGAAGAACCCGAAGCGCGACATGCCGATCGGCATCCTCGGATCGCTCGTCGTCTGCACGGTGCTCTACATCCTCTTCGCGCACGTCCTCACGGGCCTCGCGCCGGTCGAGTTCTTCCGCAACGCGGGCGGCGAAGCGTCCGTCGCGCGCGCGATCGACGCGTTCATGCCGGGCTACAAGTGGCTGTCGAACGCGGTCACCGTCGCGATCCTCGCGGGCTTCTCCTCGGTCATCCTCGTCATGCTCATGGGGCAATCGCGTGTATTTTACACGATGAGCATGGACGGCCTGGTTCCCAAGGTCTTCTCCGAGCTGCACCCCAAGTACCGCACGCCCTACAAATCGAACCTCCTCTTCTTCGTCTTCGTCGGGCTCTTCGCGGCGTTCGTTCCGGGCGACATCGTCGGCGACATGACGAGCATCGGGACGCTCTTCGCGTTCATCCTCGTCTGCATCGGCGTGTGGGTCCTTCGCGTGCGCGATCCGAAGACGCCGCGTCAGTTTCGCGTGCCCGCGGTGCCGGTCGTGTCGACCCTCGGCGTCATCGTGTGCGGCTCGATGATCTTCGGCCTCGGATGGCCCAACTGGTCGCGGCTCGGCGTGTGGCTCGCGATCGGCCTCGTGATTTATTTCTCGTACAGCATCAAGCACAGCAAGCTCAACAACCCTGGGAAGTAGGCCATGTCCGCTTCGCCTCGCCAGCTGCTCCTCGCGATCGATCAAGGCACGACCGGATCGACGGCGCTCGTCGTCTCGCTCGAAGGCAAGACGCTCGGGCGAAGCTCGGTCGAGTTCCCGCAGCACTTTCCGCAGCCGGGTTGGGTGTCGCACGATCCGGACGAGATCTGGGCGTCGGTCGATGCCTCCGTGCGCGGCGCGCTCGCGGCGGCGGGTGCGAGCGCGAGCGACGTCGCGGCGATCGGGATCACGAACCAACGCGAGACGACGGTCGTCTGGGATCGCAAGACGGGCAAGCCGATCGACAAAGCGATCGTGTGGCAGTGCCGACGCACCGCGCCGACGTGCGACGCGCTCAAAGCCGATGCGAAGAACGTCGCGCGCGTTCGCGAGAAGACCGGCCTCGTCATCGATGCGTATTTTTCCGCGACGAAGATCGCGTGGATCCTCGACAACGTCGCCGGCGCGCGCGCGCGTGCCGACGCAGGCGAGCTCGCGTTCGGCACCATCGACAGCTACCTCGTGCATCGATTGACCGCGGGTACCGTGCACGTCACCGACGTGACGAACGCGTCGCGCACGCTCGTGATGAACCTCGCGCGCGGCGAGTGGGATCCCGAGCTCTGCGCGCTCTTCAAGGTGCCGGCGAGCGTCCTTCCGAAGATCGTCGGGAGCGCCGAGATCGTCGCGCGCACGAGCGGCGTCGGCTTCTTGCCCGACGGCATTCCGATCGCCGGCATCGCGGGCGATCAGCAGGCGGCGCTCTTCGGGCAGGCATGCTTCGCGGAGGGCGACGCGAAGTGCACGTACGGCACCGGCGCGTTCGCGCTCATGAACATCGGCGAGCGGCCGATCCTCAGCGAGCACGGTCTCGTGACGACGGTCGCGTGGCGGGTCGGTGGCAAGACGACGTACGCGCTCGAAGGGAGCGCGTTCATTGCGGGCGCGGCGGTGCAGTGGCTCCGCGACGGTCTCGGCGTGATCAAGAACGCGTCGGAGATCGAGAAGCTCGCGCGCTCCGTCGCGTCGTCCGACGGCGTCGTCTTCGTGCCGGCGCTCGCGGGGCTCGGCGCGCCGCACTGGGATCAAGACGCCCGCGGGACGATCACGGGGCTCACGCGCGGAACGACAGCGGCGCACCTCGCGCGTGCGACGCTCGAAGGGATCGCGTTCGAAGTGCGCGACCTCTTGCACGCGATGGTCGCTGACGCGAAGCGCCCGCTCGCGAAGCTGCGCGTCGACGGCGGTGCGGCGGCGAACGATCTGCTCATGCAGTTCCAGGCCGACATCGCCGATGTGTCGGTCGAGCGCCCGATGGAAATCGAGTCGACGGGGCGCGGCGCGGCGATGTTGGCGGGCGTCGGCGCGGGATTGCACAAGGGGCTCGAGGCGGCCGCGCGCATGGTCGCGCTCGACAAACGCTTCGAGCCGACGATGCCCGCGGCGGCCCGTGACGCCCACATTTCCCGATGGGAAGACGCGATCCGCCGCACGCGCTCGCACTGAAGTCCCACAAGCGATATCCTGAGCGTCTTCGCTTCAGGACCCGACCGGCCAGCCCCCGCGTCGCGTTTCGTTCCGCTTCTCTTTTCGACGCGCGCAGCCCCGCTCGTCGTTCACGCACGCTCGCTTCGCCCGCCGTCATCACGCATGGCGCGGGTCGCTTGGTAGGAAGGGAATCGTCATGACGGATCGAGAGGATGGGGACCGTCCCGTGCAGGGGACCGGTCCGGCGCGGGATGTTCCCGTGGATTGGGAAGCGCTCGAAGACGCATTCGAAAACAACGCACCGGAGGTTCACAGCTACTTGCACCTGACGACGGGCGAAGTGCTTCGCGTCGTCGATGGTGTGGCCGATCCGCAGATGCACGTGCGCATCGCGTCGGACGGAAATTATCTGCGCATCGATCCGGTGAGCTCGCGCGCGCAGTACCGCTGGATGGAGCGTTTCATCCCGATGGTCGACGAGACCGACTTGCGTGGAAAGCTCACGCAAGCGATCGACGGCAAGGGGGCGTTCCGAAGATTCAAGGACGTGCTCATGGGCTTCGGCACCGAGCGCGAGCGATGGTTCGCGTTTCGAAGCGAGCGGCTTCGCACGTTCATGGAGGCGTGGCTCACCGCACACGCGATCAAGGCGACGCCGCGTCCGGCGTGGGCCGACGGCGCGGGTCCGGACAGCGAGCTCTCGCCCGACAGCGCAGTCGCTCCGCCCAGCTCCAGCTCGTTGGCCGCGGCTGCTGCAGGCGCCGCCGGCGATCTCGAAGGGCCGAAGTCGGCGAGCGGGCGTCGCACGCGCAACGCAGAGGCGCTTCGCCAACATCTTCGTGAGCTCGGCGAAGCGCTCGGTCCGCGCGATCTCGACATGCTCGTCGCGTTCGGCGAGTTCTTGAAAGCGCGTCGCGCCGCGCGCGGATTCGCGCATCACCACGAGCACCAGCTGGCCGAGCGCGCGGAGGCGGCGTCCGTGCGCGGCGTCGCGCTCCAGGCGCTCGACGACGAGAAGGCGACGTGACCGCGCGCGCGCGGGTGCGAACGAGGGCGCTGGTCGCTCCGTTCGCGTTCGCGTGCCTCGCCGTGCTCTTCGCGTCCGGCGCGTCGCACGCTCAGCAAGCGCCACCGCCGAACAACGGCGCGGTCGCGGAGCGGCGTGCGATCGACTCGGTGGCCGTTCGCTTTTACGCACCCGAGACCGGCGGCGCCGCGCGCCCGCTCTTCGTGACGGAGCGCTTCCTCGCGTTCGAGGCGCGCATCGAAGCGCTGACCGAGTCGTTCCACGACGCGAAGCTCCCGTACCTCGAACGTCACGCGCGCGCGGCGCTCGAGCATCACGTCGCCGAGGAGATGCTCTCGCGCCTCCCGCTCGAACACGCGCCGCCGCCCGCCGAGCTCGAGAAGATCATCGCCGACGTGAGCCAAGCGCTCATCACGCGCATCGGCGGCGTGATCCCGATGGCGCAAGCTGCGGCGGCCGAAGGACTGGCGCCCGTCGAGGTCGACGCGATGCTCCGTCGCCAGGCCAAGGCTGCGATCTACATCGATCGATCGATCAGCCCGATCTTGAAGCCTAGCGACGATCAGCTCCGCGAGGTGTACCGGACCGCGTCGCACCCGTACCGCGCGCTCAGCTTCGCCGAAGCGCACGTCGATCTCGAGCGATGGTTCGTCGCCGAGCGCATTCGCGTGGCCGAATCGGCCTATTTGCAGACTGCACGGACGCGCGTGAGGATCATCGCGCTCTCACGCTAAGCGCGCGTTGAGTCTCATCCCCACTCGCGTTACACGCTCGCGGGGCCCCTGCTACACTCGCCCTCTTCGATGAGCGGCGCCGCGGACAGCAGGAAGGTCGTCATCGCCGCGCTCGCGGGCAACGTCGCCATCGCCGTGTGCAAGTTCGGCGCGGCGTACATGTCCGGATCGACCGCGACGCTCGCCGAGGCCGTGCACTCGCTCGCCGACACCGGCAACCAAGCGCTGCTCCTCGTCGGAATGCGCCTCGCCGCCGCCGGCGCCAGCGACAAGTTCGCGTTCGGCCGCGCGAGCGAACGCTATTTCTGGCCGTTCGTCGTCGCGCTCTTGCTCTTCTCGGTCGGCGGCGCGTTCGCGGTCTTCGAGGGGATCGATCATTTGTTCCACGGCGCGCCGCAAGGCTCGCGTCTATGGAGCTACGGCGTCCTCGGCGTGTCGCTCGTGATGGAGGCGATGAGCTTCCGCGTCGCGTTTCGCGAGTTCAAAGTCATGGCGAAGGGCAAGCCGCTTCGCGAAGCGCTCTTCGAGTCGCGCGATCCGACGATCCCCCTCGTCCTCGCCGAAGACACGATGGCGATGGTCGGACTCGTCATCGCGTTCATTGCCGTCGGCCTCAGCCAGCTCACCGGCATCGCGTGGCTCGATCCCGCCGGCAGCATCCTCATTGGCGTCGCGCTGTGCGGCGTCGCGGTTCTGCTCGCGAAGATCACCCACGCGCTCCTCATCGGCGAGAGCGCGACGCCCGAGGATCAAGGCGTCGCGCTCGACATCACCGAGAGCGTCGAAGGGGTCGAGCGCGTCACGCAGATGCTGACCTTGCATCTCGGGCCCGAAGAGGTCGTGCTCGCCATGAAGCTCGCGTTCCGCTCCGGGATGAAGGTCGAAGAGGTCGAGGAGCTCACCAACGAGATCGAGCGGCGCATCCGCGCGAAGATGCCGCACATGCGGAAGATCTTCATCGAGGTCGACTCGCGCGGCGACGGCCGCGGGCTCGCGGTGGCGAAGTCGCGTCAGACGGGAGCGCCGCGGCCGACGGAGGCGACGTGACGCCGCGCACGACCGCGATCGTGATGGTCGCGCTCGCCGCCGCGCTCACGTTCTTGCCGGCGAGGCGCGCGTCGACCGAGACGCCGCCACCGCCGCCGGGCGTGCCGCCTGGCGTGCCGCCTGGTGAGAAGCGCGTGCACATCGGTCTCGTCTTCGACGTCGGAGGCCGCGGCGACAAGAGCTTCAACGACGCCGCGTACAACGGCCTGATGCGCGCGAAGAAGGAGCTCGGCGTCGAGACGAGCTACCTCGAGCCGACCGGCAGCGAAGATCGCGAGGCCGCGCTCCGCCTCTTCGCCGCGCGCGGCTTCGATCTCGTCATCGGCGTCGGCTTCATCTTCTCGAGCGACGTCGAGGCCGTCGCGCGCGCGTATCCAAACGTGCACTTTGCATGCATCGACTACGCCCCCGGAAAAGACGGGCCGCCGTCGAACGTCGCCGGGCTCGTCTTCCGCGAGGAGGAAGGATCGTTCCTGGTCGGCGCCGCCGCCGGGCTCTTGTCGCAAACGCATCATGTCGGCTTCGTGGGCGGGATGGTGACGCCGCTCATCAAAAAGTTCGACGTCGGCTACGCGGCCGGTGTGAAGGCGACGTGCCCGTCGTGCACGGTTCACAGCTCGTACGCCGGCGCGACGCCCGACGCGTTTCGCGATCCGGCGAAGGGGAAGGCGCTCGCGATCAGCGAGATCGCCGCGGGTGCCGACGTGCTCTACCACGCGTCCGGAGCGACCGGTCACGGCGTGTTCGAAGCGGCGCACGACGCGCACGTCATGGCGATCGGCGTCGACGCCGATCAATACGACGAGATGCCCGACACGATCGTCACGAGCATGATCAAGCGCATGGACGTCACCGTGTTCGAGGCGATTCGCGACGTCGCCGGCGGCCAGTTCTCCGGCGGCATGCACGTCTACGGATTGAAGGAGGGCGCCCTCGACTACGTGCACGACGGACCGCACGCCGCGCGGATCTCGGAGAGCGTGAAGGCCGAGATCGCGGCATGGCGCGCCAAGATCATCGCCGGCGAAATCCACGTCCCGGCCGAGTGACGCGACTCAGGTCAGGTACATCCCTTCGAACGCGCACATCGCGTCGCCGTCGCCGACGCACTGCGTGCGTTCGATGACGAGCGCGGTGTAGCCGATCGCGCGGAGGACGTTTTGAATCATGTAGCCGACGGTGCGGCACACGGTTGCCTGGTGGTGCGTCCAGCCGCGCACGTCGATCTCGATCGTCCCCGGCGCCGGCACGCGCGCGATGAACGTCCCTTCGTCGATGTACGTCGACCAAACACGCTGCGAGTTGGCTTCGAGCATCGCCGGCGACGAGATGAGCTTGAAGAGCGACTTGTAGATCCCGTTGACGTTGTCCTTCGCGATCGCCCCCGTGAGGAGGTTCAAGTACGCGTCGGCGTCCTCGGGATCGGCCACGCGTTGCATGATGTCGAGGAGCTCGCCGGCGTTCGCGAGGTCGTACCAACCCGACGCGATGACGCCGCACGCCGGATCGCCGAGCTGGATGACCGATTGAAGGGTCGGCGAGGCGAGATCGTACACGCGCGTGATCGCGCCCGGACCGAACGTCGCGGTGAACCACGCGAGGCCCGCGCGGATCGCGGTCCCCTTGATGCGACCCATCGCCGCCGGAGTCGGCGGAACCGACGCGCGACGCGCGACTGGCATGTTCGCGGACGAGCGCGGCGGCGGATGCGTCGACGGCGACGCGCGCGGCGGGCGATCGCTCGGGCGCATCGCGACCGGCGCGGACGACAAGCGCGACGACGTACGCACCGACGTGCGCTCCGGCGGCGGCGCGGCCAGCTCGGACATCGGATTCTCGATCGCGTCGCGCAGAAGGAGCGCCATCTCGCGCGGCGAGCCGATGCGCGCGAACGAGTTCTTTCGCAGGCAAGCGTTGACGATGTGGACCACGGCGCCGGTGAGATGCGGCGGGAAGACGGGATCGTCGCGAAGGATCGCGGCCATCGTCGTCGCCGATCCTCCGCGCCCGAACGGCGGCGTGCCGACGACGAGCTCGTAGAGCACGCACCCGAGCGCCCACACGTCGCTGCGCTCGTCGGCGAGGCCGTGCTCGAGCTGCTCGGGCGACAAGTACGCGGGAGTCCCGAGCACTTCGCGTTGACTCGTGAGCACGTCACCCGCTGCGGTATCCGCGCGTCGCTTCGCGATCCCGAAGTCGACGATCTTGATCCGATCGTCCGGCGTGAGGAGCAGGTTCGACGGCTTGAGATCGCGATGGATGACCCCCGCGTCGTGCGCGGCGACGAGCGCGTCGCACGCTTGCACCATCCAGCGCATCGCGAGCTCGGGCGCGACCGGACCGCGCTCGGCGACGAGTCGCTTCAAGTCGATCCCGCGCACGTACTCCATCGCGATCCACGGCATGCCGTCGACGTCGCCGAAGCCGATGATGCGCACGATGCCCGGATGATCGAGCGACGCGAGCGAGCGTGCCTCGCGCAGGAGCCGCGCGCGCGACGCGGCCGTCGCCATCTCGTCGGGGACGATCTTGAGCACGACCTCGCGACCCGATTCCGGATCGTGCGCGAGGAAGAGAACGCTCATCCCGCCCTGCGCCAGACGTCGTTCGACCACGTACGGGCCGACCGTGCTGCCGGGATCGAGACGAACGGGAACCGTGGACATTGGTGCGCGTCACATTGTCGCTACGTTCGCGTCGTTGTCCACGTCGGACGACGCAATTCGAGTAGTCTCTCCGGCACCATGGCATTCGTTCACGGCGGCCGACTGGTCGCGCAAGCGCTGAAGCGTCACGGAATCACGCACATCTTCACGCTCTGCGGTGGGCACATTCAGGCGATCTACGACGGCTGTCTCGACGAGAACATTCGCGTCGTCGACGTGCGTCACGAGCAGACGGCAGGACACGCGGCGGATGGTTGGGCGCGCGTCACAGGCAAGCCGGGAATTTGCGCCGTCACAGCAGGACCAGGGATCACCGACGCCGTGACCGCTGCGGCCAACGCACAGCGCGGCGGCATTCCTATGATCATCATCGGCGGCGCGGGGCCGACGCAGCTGAAGGACATGGGCTCGCTTCAAGACATGGACTGCGTCACGTTGATGCGGCCGATCACGAAGTGGAGCGTGCAGGTGCCCGAGGTGCGTCGCATCGGCGAGTACCTCGACGCCGCGATGCGCGTCGCGCAGTCGAACGTGCCGGGGCCGGTGTTCCTCGAGATGCCGCTCGACCTGTTGATGAACATGATCGACGACGCGGAGCAGGCAGCAACGAAGCCTCCGCAGGATCCGCCGCGGCCCGGTGGCGATCCGCGATCGATCGCGCAGGCCGCCGAGCTCCTCGCCGCGGCCGAGCGTCCGGTCTTCATCGTCGGCACGCAGATCCGCTGGTCGCCGCATCGCGACGCGGTCAAGCGCGCGGCCGACGCGTTCCAAGTGCCGTTCTATTTGAACGGGATGGCGCGCGGCGCGTTGCCGTACGAGCACGCGGGGCTCATGTCGCGCTCGCGCAGGTTCGCGCTGCAGAAGGCCGACTTGGTGTTCGTCTTCGGCACCCCGTTCGATTTTCGCGTCGACTACGGTCGCGCGCCGACGTGGGCCGAGGGGACCAAGATCGTGCAGATCGATCTCGACGGCTCCGAGCTCGGACGAAACCGGCGCGTCGACGTCGCGATCCACGGCGACAGCGGCATCGTCCTCGAGCAGCTCCTCGCCGCCGCGAAGCCGAAGCAAGCGCCGGAGTGGCTCGCCGCGGTGCGCGCCGACGAGACGAAGCGACGCGCGAAGATGGCCGCGGAGATCGAGAGCGACGTCTCGCCGCCGAATCCGCTGCGCGTCTGCGCCGAGCTCGGCAAGCGACTCAAGCCGCACGACATCGTGATCGGCGACGGCGGCGATTTCGTCGCGACCGCCGCCTACGTGTTGAAGCTCGAGTGGCCGCAGATGTGGATGGATCCGGGACCGCTCGGGACGCTCGGCGTCGGCCCGGGCTACGCGATGGCCGCAAAGCTCGCGCGCCCCGACTCGAACGTCGTCATCGTGTACGGCGACGGGAGCTTCGGGCTGCACGCGGCGGAGTTCGAGGCGATGGCGCGGCAAGGGATCAACGTGATCGCGCTCATCGGCAACGACGCGGGATGGACGCAGATCCGTCGCGGCCAAGTCGAGATCTACGGCGAGGCGCGCGCCGTCGCGACGGGCCTCGACTACACGCGCTACGAAAAGATGGTCGAGGCGTGCGGGGGCGTCGGCTTCTGGGTCGAGAAGGTCGAAGAGCTCGGCCCGGCGCTCGACGCCGCGTTCGCCGCGAAGAAGCCGGCGTGCATCAACGTGAAGATCGCGAAGAGCGATTTCAGGAAGGGCGCGATCAGCGTCTGACGCGCGCC
>JBBQXV010000095.1:0-28617 GCA_038209335.1 Polyangiales bacterium
GTCGAAGAAGACGAGCGAGGTCTCGCCGCGCCCTTCGACCGACGTGAGGTACGGCTGAACCATCGCATCGCCGTGCGCGACGATCGCGTCGAGATGAGCTTGCGCGTCGGCGTGCGCGTCCGCGAGGACCTTTTTCGTCGCGTGCGATCCCGCCGACACCGCGGGCTTCACGACGAGGTCGCGCCATCCTCGCGCCCGTGCGAGCTCGGCGAGATCGACGCGCGCGCCGCGATCGACGAACGCGGTCGGCACGATGCGCACGCCGCGCGTCTCGAGATCCGCGAGGTAGCGCTTGTGCGAATTCCAACGGACGACAGGCGCGGGGTTGAAGAGCGACGTCGCGCGCGCCACGCGATCGGCCCACGCGACGAACGCTTCGACTTCGAGGAAGTAGCCCCACGTCGAGCGGATGACGCACGCGCGAACGCTCGACCAATCGAACGCCGCGTCCGTCCAGACGACCGGCTCGGCGCGGAGACCGAGCGCGGCGAGAGCCGGAACGAGCAGGCGTTCGTCGGGATCGAGGTCCGGGAGCTCCCTTGCCGTCGCGAGCGCGATGTCCATGGAAGAGCGGAGCGTAGCCGCGTGCATGTCGCCGCGGTATCCTTCACGCATGCTTCGTTCCCTATTCGTCGTTGCAGCCGTCTCTCTGTCGCTGGCGGCCGCGTGTGCCCCGGCCATTCAAGAGGCCGTCGCGCTCAAGCCCGAGGCGGCCGCGATCGAGTTCGCGCAGAGCACGCCGAGCGCGAACTCGTACACGATGGTCGGCGTCATCACGTCCGACGCCGCGGCCAAAGAGCTCCCCGAGGCGATCGACTCGGCGAAAAACGATCTGAGGAACAAGGCCGCGGCGTTGGGCGCGACGCTCGTGATGGTCGACGAGACCGTGCCCGATAAGGATTTCGTGCGCGACCGGCGCATCGTCCATCTGAAAGGGCGCGCGTTCAAAGTGAAGGAGTGACCTTGGGAGAACCGCGGCTACACTCTGCCGCGTGGACCTCGAGCTCCTGACCAAACTGTACGCCGCGCACGTCGCCGATCTCGGTCGCCGCTACGGCGCCGCGCTCACCGCCGCAGGCTTCGATGCGGTCGTCATTCACTCCGGCTCCGCGAAGAAGCGGACCGAGTTCGACGATCAGTATTGGCCGCTCCGACCGACGCCGCATTTTCAGCACTGGGCGCCGCTCGCCGAGGCGGACTGCGCGCTCGTCGTCACGTCGGGTGCGCCCGCGCGGATCGTGCGACCGAAGGCGACGAGCTTTTGGGAGAAGCCGGCCGAGACCGAGACCGATCATTGGAAGAACGCGATCGACGTCGCGATGGTCGACTCGCCCGAGGACGTGAAGAAGCACGTGCCGCATGGAAGCCGCGTCGCGTTCGTCGGCGAGGATCGCCCACGCGCGGTGTCGTGGGGATTCGACGACGCCGCGATCAATCCGGCGGCGCTCGTGAAAGAGCTCGATGCGCTGCGCGTGACGAAGACGGCGTACGAAGTGCTGTGCCTCGAAGAGGCGAACCGTCGCGCCGCGCGCGGGCACGAAGCGGTGCTCGTGGCGTTTCATGCGGGCGACGCGTCCGAGCTCGATTTGCACCTGCGCTACCTCGGCGCGACGTCGCAAGACGATCCCGAGACGCCGTACAAGAACATCGTCGCGCTCGGCGCGAACGCGTCGACGCTTCATCACATCGCATACCAAAAAGCAGCGCGCGCGCGACCGACCGAGTCCCTCTTGCTCGACGCGGGGGCGAGCTACCAAGGGTACTGCTCGGACATCACGCGGACGTGGGTCAAAGGGAACGACGCGACGGCCAGCGCGTTCACGGCGCTCGTCGCGGGCGTCGACGGGATGCAGCGGCGGCTCTGCGCGGCCGTGAAGATCGACGAGCCGTACGAGTCGCTCCACGACGAGACGCATCGGCAGATCGCGATCATCCTCCGCGAAGTGGGGATCGCCAAAGCGTCCGCCGACGAGCTCGTCGCGTCGGGCGTGACGCGCGTCTTCTTGCCGCACGGGCTCGGGCACTCGCTCGGACTACAGTGTCACGACGTCGGATGCGCGCTCGTCAAGCCGCGCGAGGAGAACCCTTTCTTGCGGAACACATCGAACGTCGCCGTCGGACAGTGCTTCACGATCGAGCCCGGGATCTACTTCATCGACGCGCTCCTCGCGCCGCTCCGCGCGGGCGCCAACGACGCGCACATCGATTGGAAGCTCGTCGACGCGCTGGCGGATCTCGGCGGCGTGCGCATCGAGGACGATCTCGTCGTCACCGAAGGGGCATCGACGACACGCAACCTCACACGCGAGCATCTCCCGCTCGGCGGCGGTGCGCTCTGATGTGGAACAAGGGATGGCGTGATTCGGTCTGGAGCAGCCTCGGCGAGCCGTGGGACGTGGTCATCGTCGGCGGCGGGATCACCGGCGCGGGGATCCTCGCGGAGGCGACGCGGCTCGGAATGCGCGCGCTCCTCGTCGAGGCGCGCGACTTCGCGTCGGGGACGTCCAGCCGATCGACCAAGCTCGTCCACGGCGGCCTTCGCTACCTGCGCAACGGTCAGGTGCGCCTCACGCGCGAGTCGGTTCGCGAGCGCGAGCACTTGATGCGCGAAGCCCCGGGCCTCGTGACGCCGCTCGGATTTTTTCTGACGAGCTTCGAAGGCGACAAGATGCCGAAGTGGATGTTCGGCGCCGGGCTCGCCATCTACGACGTCCTCGCGAGCAAGTGGGCGCACAAGAGCATGTCGCGCGAAGAGATCATCGAAGCGTGCAAGCCGTGCAAAGGCGCGACGATGCGCGGCGGGTACCACTACTACGACGCGCAGACCGACGACTCGCGCCTCACGTTGCGCGTCCTCCGCGAGGCGGTCGCGCGCGGTGGCGTCGCGCTCAACTATGCGCGCGTCGAGACGCCGCTCCGCGATGGATCGGGCAAGGTGCACGGCGTAGCGCTACGTGACGTCGCGACCGGACGCACCGCCGAGGTGAAGGCGCGCGCCGTCGTCAACGCGACGGGCGTGTGGGCCGACGATCTCCGCGAGAAGATCGGCGAGACGCGGAAGCTCCGCGCGATCCGCGGCAGCCACCTCGTCTTCGCGCACGACCGCGTGCCGATCCCCGAGGCGCTCAGCCTGCTCCACCCGCGCGACGAGCGCGCGGTGTTCGCGGTGCCGTGGGAGGGCGTGACGCTCATCGGGACGACCGACGTCGATCACGGACGCGATCTCGAGAGCGAGCCGTCGATCTCTCACGACGAGGCGACGTACATCATGGAGGCGGCGGTGCGCGCGTTCCCGACGCTCGATCTGACGCTCGCGGACGCGCGCTCGTCGTACGCCGGCGTGCGCAGCGTCATCGACACCGGCGCGCGCGATCCGTCGAAGGAATCGCGCGAGCACGCGCTGTGGCTCGAGCACGGGATGCTCACGGTCACGGGCGGCAAGCTCACGACGTTCCGCTTGATGGCGCGCGACGCGCTCGAGGCACTCGGCGATTTGCTCCCGCGCCGACCCGACGCGGATCGCATCCTCGACGACGTCGCGGCCGACGGCGCGCTCGACGGCGTGGACGAGATCGCGCGCGCGCGGCTCGTCGGTCGTCACGGCGCGGAGGCGGCCAAGGTGCTCGACGCGGGACCCGACTCGCTCGCGCGGATCGGCGACGGCATCGCGACGTGGGGCGAGCTTCGCTGGGCGGCGCGCGCCGAAGGGGTCGTGCACCTCGAGGACTTGCTGCTGCGCCGCGTGCGGCTCGGTCTCTTGCTCGGCGCAGGGACGCTCGACGTGATGGATCGCATCCGCGCGATCGCGCAGCCCGAGCTCGGCTGGGACGACGCGACGTGGGCTCGCGAAGAGGCCGCGTACCGAGCGACGTGGTCGAAGGCGTACGCGCCTCCGCGATGACACGAAGCCCGGCCGTCGACGTCGGCAACGCGCACGTGTAGCGTCGACCGCCATGAACACCAGGGTGGGGATCGCGGTGGGTGCGGTGGCGTTCTTGGCGGGCGCGCTCTCGGCAACGACCGGTTGCAAGCGCGAGAGCGGCGGCGCGACGACGACGGGATCGCCGGGGCCTGGCACCGCGGCGAGCGGCGCGAGCGACGTCAAGCTTCCGAGCTCGACGAGCAAAGGGATCTACCGCGACGACGCGCTCCTCATCGCGATAGGCCAAGGCGGCATCCGCATCGGCGAGACGCGCGCCGCCATCATCCCGCTTCCGCCCGCCGGCGAAGCGGCGCAAGGCGTCAGCACCGAATACAAAGGCGGCACGCGCGCGAGCTTCGATCTCCCCTCACTCGCCGAAGCGATCCGCGCGCACTGGGCCGACGGTGGGCAGGAGCGCGCACGCGCGACGCTCGTCGTCGACCAGGCCGTGCCGTACCGCGTGCTCATCGAGGTCCTCTTCACGGTCGGGCGTCTCTCGGTGAGCGACATCTGTCTCGCCGTGCACGCCGACGCGCGGCGCGCCTGCATCGCGTACAAGATGTCGGGTGCGCCGTCGGCGCTCGCAGCTCTAGGCGATGGAACGAGCGCGCCGCCCCTCGCCGCGCTCGGTGCCAGCGTTCAACCGTCCGCGTCGACGCCGCCGCACGCCAGCGCGTCCGCAGCGCCGAAGGCAAGCGCGTCCGCGGCGGCCCCGCGCGCCAGCGCATCCACCGCTCCGAGCGCTTCCGTCGCGGCCGCCGCGCCGCTCGCACCGCTCCTCCGCCCGGAGATCGGTCCGCTCACGGGAAGCCTCATCGCGCTCGTCGTCACGAAAGACGGCTACGTGATCAAGTCGAGCGCGGGCGCGATCGGCGCGGGCTGCGAGAAAGGCGCCGCCGGCGTCACGATCCCGAAGACGGACGGCCGCTACGACACGGCCGCGCTCCGCAAGTGCCTCGAGAAGGTGCGCGGAGTCATCGGCGGCGCCGGCGTCACGACGTTCACCGTGACCGCGCCCGGCGACGCGACGTTCCAGACGATCGTCGACGCGCTCGACGCCGCACGCGAGACCGACAGCGGACTGCCGCTGATGCCCGCGCCGACGCTCGCGATTCCGATCTGACCATTGCGCGCGCGCGGTCCCGGAAGCGCGAGCACGATCTCCTCGTCGCGCGCCATCGACTTCATGGTACGCGACGCGCAACTCGTCGAGCGTGGGAGTACGGTACGCTCCGCGTTCCATGACGAAAAAAGTTGCTCTCTTTTGGCCCGGCGACGCGCGCGCGAAGCCGAACGAGCTCGCGCTGCCGAGCATCACCGAGGCGACCGCGCAGATGGAACGCGCGCTGAAGAAGCTCGGCCGCGAACCCTATCGCGTCGACGGCTTCCTCTCGAAGCCGCACGAGTCGATCGAGAAGCTCGGGCCGATCGACGACCCGATGATCGGCGTCTGCGTCCACTGGTTCTACGGACCACACACGACCGACGGCACAGTCGGAAAACAAAACCCGCTCCTCCTCGCGAGCAACTTCAGCGGACGATGGCCCGGCCTCGTCGGGTTGTTGAACACCGGCGCGTGCCTCGAGTCGCTGAACCGTCCGTTCTCGCGCCTCTTCACGGAGGCACCTGATTTCTCGAGCGATCCGACGTTCATGGCGCGCCTCGACGAGTGGTGCTCGAGCGGTCGCATCGCGTACGCCGAAAACGAAATCGCGTACCACGCGCCGGTCACGCCCGCGGCCGCTGCGATCGCGCGCGACGTCGCCGCGGAGATCGCGAAGCGCCGCGTCCTCATCATGATGCTCGGCGACACGTCGATGGGAATGATCAACGGCTACTTCGGTCCGCGTCTCTTGAACCTGCACGGGTTCACCGAGCACAAGATCGATCAAGCGTGGATCATCGATCGCGGCCGGCGCATCGAGGCGAAGCGCATCGACGATGCACTCCTATTCGTGAAGTCGAAGGGGATGAAGTTTCATTGGAGAGAGAACGGCGCCGACGACTTCGACGAGACGGCGACGCGCGAGCAGCTTCGCGACTACCTCGCCGTGCTCGACATGATCGGCGAGTTCAAAGCCGACTGCCTCGGCTGGCAGTACCAGCTCGGTCTCATCCCGCTACGCCCGCCGTCGGATCTCGCCGAGGGGCTCTTCAACGCGACGTGCCGCCCCGAATCGAACGGCGACACGATCGCGACTGCGACCGAAGCCGATCAGGGCAACGTGATTCCGATGGAGCTCATGAAGCGGCTCCTGAAGAAGAAGGGGCTCCACCAAGCCGTCATGTTCCACGACGTCCGCTGGGGCGCGCGCCACGACGGGCGATTTCTCTGGGTGCTCCTCAACTCGGGATCGTGCGGACCGTACGCGTTCAATCACGATCCCGATTCGCTCGACGGCGCGCACTCGTACCGGCAACCGTCGCTCTACTTTCCGACGCCCGGCGGAACGGTCGCGGGCGAGAGCCTGCCCGGCAAGATGACGTGGGCGCGCGCGTACATCAAAGGCGGCGTGCTCTGGATGGACATCGGACGCGGCGAGGTGGTGAAGCTTCCGCCCGCCGTGCGCGACGCTTGGTGGGAAGGGACGACGCGCGAGTGGCCGTTCATGGCTGCAGACATGGGGATCTCGCAAGAGACGTTGATGGCGCATTATCTGTCGAACCACGTCGCGGTCGCGTACGGCGACGTCTTCGGCGAGATGGTCGCGTTGAGCCAGGAGCTGGGCTTCAAGGTGCGTGTGCTCGGACGCGGCGCGATCGAAACCTGACACAAAGCTGTCATGCGGCAGGTGTACCCCATGGTGTTGCCCAGCATCGCAACCCACGGAGGAACGCCATGAAGACCATCGTGCTCGACAAACCTCGCGGCTTCGCGCTGAAGGCCGCTTGCGATTTCTACTCCGACTTCGTCCCGGGGAGCGGCATGGCCGCAGCCGCGGTCGATCGGCTGACGCTCGCGTTCCGACTCGACGGCAGCTTCGACGCCGTCGCGATCGCGCTTCGCGAGGAGGGCGATTCGATCGTCGGCGACTACGAGGGGACGCGCGACGATCGCACGCTGTCGAAACAAGTCGCGCGGATCCTCGGGCTCGACGCCGACGCACGCGCGTGGCTTCGCGTCGGCAAGCGCGATCCGATCGTCGGCAAGCTGCAAGCGGAGTTCCCTGGGTTCTTCACCGCGGCCAAGCCGTCACCGTACGACGCCGCTTCGTGGGGCGTCATCTCGCCGCGAATGAACATGCGAGCCGCGGCGAAGTTGAAGATCGCGATCGCCGAGAAGCACGGCGACGCCGTCGATCTCTTCGGTCGCACGCACCACGTCTTCCCTTCCCCTCGCGCACTCCTCGAGATCGACGCCTTCCCCGGCTTGCCCGACGAGAAGCTCGAACGACTCCGCGGCGTCGCGCGCGCCGCGATCGCCGGAGACCTCGACGCGGATCGTCTCCGCGCGATCCGCACGCTCGACGCGCTCACCGAGCTCCAGTCGCTCCGCGGCGTCGGACCATGGACCGCAAGCCACATCCTCTTCCGCGGAGCCGCGCCGCACGACGCGCTGCCGACCGCCGAGCCGCGCGTCTTGCACGGACTCGCGGACGCGTACGGCATCGAGTCACCGACCGTCGAGACCTTCGAGCGGCTCGCAGAGAGATGGCGCCCCTTCCGCATGTGGGTCTGCATCCTGTTGTCGCGGCACCTGGCTCGCGCCGGAAAGTGGCACGATCCGGCGTTTGCGCGCGAACGCGCCGTCGCGGGACGACGGCTGACGCGGCAGACAATCTAGAACTGTTCGCAGTCGATCGTCGGATTGTGCGGATCGGCGACTGGATAGTAATGCGCCGTGAAGATGCACATGACATTCGTCGCCGCGAACTCGCCGAACGTGAGCGTCTGGTTCGTCTGGTTGTCGTAGGTGCATCCCCACTCGACGGTCGTCTTCTGCGGGATGGCGAGCACCGGCGTGAACACGCGCGGCTTCGGCTCGGCCCACTGGTCGGTCGCGTAGAGCATCGTCCCGTCGGCCGTCTTCGCCGTGAACGCAGTCGCGCGCTGATGCATGTGGCTCGACGCGAGCATCAGGTTGATCCCGCCCGGGAGCGGGCAGCTCTTCTTGCTCGTGGTCATACCCGGCGGCACCGTGAGCCCGACGTCGTTCATGAAGATGACGCCCGCGTGCTGCTTGATCGTCCCGTCCGGCGCTTTGTGGAGCGTCACGGTCACCGTCCCCTGCTTCGTCGCGGAGCCCGTATTGATGTAATGCGCATTCAATCGGAAGCCGGTCTTCGCAGGAATGAGCGAGCCGACCCCTTCGGGGTACGTCATCGTCGCGTCCGCGGTCTGCGTGCTGAACGGATACGGATGGAACTCGAAGCCGCCCTGCGGACAGTCCTTCACGGCGCCGCTGGTGTTGGCGGTGTTGAAGAAGATGAACATGTGGTGCGAGCCCGGCGTCATGTGGACTTCGTATTCTTTGATGTCCTGATCGGCGCCGAACGGGTTCTCGAAGTCTTGGCACTTGAAGACCTCGGTGCTCGCGGGCACGTCGAACGGACCCATCGTGAGCGTCACGGTGTCGCCGGTCGTCGTCACGCCCGCATCGTTCGTCGTCACGATGCCGGAGTCCGAGACCGGACCGACGACCGCGCCGGGGGCCGGCGTGCTGCCGTCGGAACCGCACGCGGCGATCGCGAGCGCCGCAACCACGACCGAAATCATTCGAGTCATCGGAGCCTCCTCGGGGCAAATATGAGGCGGGGCTCACGTTGCGACTCGCGCGCGTTTCTGTCAACCGTCGCGCGCGCTGCGCTCGAGCTCGTAGACGTACGCCGCGAGAACGACCCACACACACGAGCGCACGACTCCCTCCACGCCGCGGGTCATCGTCGCGGCGAGGTTCCAGATCGCGTCGGGATCGACGGGCGGCGGATCGAGGACGAGCATGACGAAGCTCGTCGTCATCGTGACGAAGATGATCGCCGCCCACGCGACGAAGCCCGCCCACCAGTGCTCCGAGCCGCGCGTCTTTCCGCCTGCGACCCCTTTCGCGTCGGCGAAGTCGAGGATGCCGCTGGCGAAGCGGTGAATTCCGGCGGCGCCCGCGATCGGCGCGACCCAGGTGACGAGCATGCCGAGCCACGCGAGGCGCGGCGAATGGCGCATCAGCTCGAAGAGGAGCGGCATGACGAACCCGAACGCGATGCTGACGCCGAGCCCGAAGAGGAACAGCGCGACGGCGCTCCCCCACGCGGCGGGACGCGGGAGCCACTTGGGGAGCTTCATGCGCGCAGTTTACGCCGCCACGGCCCGCGCGCTTCCCTCCTCTACATCTTGAGCTGCGGCAGCTTCGCGAGGTCCGCGATCGGCTGCTCGAGGACGATCTCGATGCGACGGTTCTTCGCGCGGGTCACCGGGCTCAGGTTCGACGCCATCGGCTCCCACTCGCCGCGTCCCGTCGCCGCGAGCATGCTCGGCCCTACGCCCTGCTCGACGAGGAGCTTCACGACGGCGAGCGCGCGCGCGCTCGACAGCTCCCAGTTCGACGGAAACTCCTTCGTCTTGATCGGCGCCGAGTCGGTGTGACCCACGACTTGGAACTGGCGATCTTTCACCGTCTTCAACGTCGCGGCGATCTCCGCGAGCGCGGCGACGCCGTCGGGCTTGAGCGCCGTTTTTCCTTCGTCGAAGAGGACGTCGTTCGGAAGGACGAGCACGAGGTGACCGTGGCGCACTTCGACGTGGAGCTTCCCTGCGTCGATGAGCTTTCGAAACTGTTCGACGAGCTTCGCGAGCTGATCGGCGCGCGCCTTCGTTGCGTCGCGATCCTTCTGCAGCTCCGTGAGCTCCGCGAGCGCCTTCGCTTGCGCCGCGCGCTCCACGTCGAGCTTCGCGACGGACGCCTTGAGCGTCGCGATCTCGCCGTCCTTGCCGCGCAGCGCAGTCGTCTGCAGCGCCACCGCGCGGTCCAAGTCGTCGGTGCGCGCCGCCGCGACGACGAGCGCGTTGCGTTGGCGGTAGAGGACGAACCCCGACGCGCTCACGGTGGCCAGCAGGACGAGCGAAAGGACGACGGAGGAAGCGCGCATGCTCCGTCGCAAAGCAAGCGCCGGTCCGTCCAGCCCTGCGCGAATCGGGCGCTGAGAGTGCGCGTGCTTCATCCAAGAACGCGGGAAGCGCGGTGTCGTTCACACGCGCCGACAGCACCGTCGATGGATCGGCGATGAACCACTAGGATGGCCAACGTGGAACAGAGACACAGAAACCGGATCGCGTTCGGGGTGGCGATCGCGTGCGGCGTGGCGGCGGTCGCGTGGCGCATGACGCATCCGAGCGATGGGTCGAGCTGGTGGCCGGGCGCGTCGACGGAAGGTGGCGCGAGCTCGTCGAACGCGACGACGACGAACACCGCGGCGAACGCGAACGCGACGAGCAGCGCGAACGCGCCGCCCGCGCACCACCTCGATCGCAGGCAAGCCGACGAGATGCGCGAGAAGATCCGCGCGATCATCGCCGAAGCTGGAGCCGCGTGGGCGAGGGACGAATCGGAATCCGACGCAGCGACGACGCCCGCGGCGGCCGGGCCGTATCCGGAGATGCCGCCGGGCGATTGGCGCGACGACGGCGGGCGCTCCGAATCGGCGAAGTACATCCAGCAGCGCGTGCGCGACGACCTCTTCCCGCTCGCACGCGAATGCTACGCGGCGCAGCTCGCGAAGAACCCGAAGCTCGCGGGGCGCTTCATCATGCATTTCCGGATCGTCGGCGACCGGAAGATCGGCGGCGTCGTCGACACCGCGTACGCCGACGACGCGGGCACGCTGACCGATCCCGAGTTCTCCAAGTGCATGACCGAGTCGATGATGAGCATCACGTTCGACGCGCCGCCGGGGAAAGCGGGGCAGGTCACTGTCACGTACCCGATCGAGTTCTCACCCGACGACGACGACGGCGGGGCCGACGCCGCGCCGTGAAGTGGATGTAGACTGCGCGCGATGACTTCCCGCCTCTATCTCGGCGTCGACGTCGGCACGGGCAGCGCGCGCGCCGGGCTCTTCGATGCGTCGGGCACGCTGCTCGGAATGGGCACGCACGCGATTCAGATTTTCCGTCCGCAGGAGGACTTCGTCGAGCACTCGTCGGACGACATCTGGCGCGCGTGCGGCGTCGCGATCCGCGAAGCGCTCGCGCAGGCCAAGGTCGACGCGTCGACCATCGCGGGGATCGGCTTCGACGCGACGTGCTCGCTCGTCGCGCTCGACGCGGGCGATCGCCCCGTCACGGTGAGCCCGACCGGCGACGACGCGCAGAACGTGATCGTCTGGATGGACCATCGTGCCACGCCCGAGGCCGCGCGGATCAACGCGACGAAGCACGCGGTGCTCCGGTACGTCGGCGGTGGCGTGTCGCCCGAGATGCAGACACCGAAGCTCCTCTGGTTGAAAGAGAAGCTGCCGGCGTCGTGGACGCGCGCGGCGCGGTTCCTCGATCTACCGGATTTTCTCGTGTATCGCGCGACCGGCGCGGACGTGCGGTCGCTCTGCACGACGGTGTGCAAGTGGACGTACCTCGGGCACGAAGGCGGATGGCAGGACGATTTCTTTCGCGCGATCGGCCTCGGCGATCTCGCGGACGACGCGCACGCGCGGATCGGCGCGCACGTGCGACCGATGGGCGAGCGCGCGGGGTTGCTCACGGAAGGCGCGGCGAAGGAGCTCGGGCTCGTCGCGGGGATTCCAGTCGCGGTCGCGATCATCGACGCGCACGCGGGAGGGCTCGGCCTCGTCGGCGTCGCGATCGACGGCGTCGCGCCGACGACGGAGACGCTCGAAGAGCGCGTCGCGCTGATCGGCGGGACGTCGACGTGCCACATGGCCGTGTCGCGCGAGCCGAAGTTCATCGCGGGGATCTGGGGGCCGTATTTCTCCGCGATGGTGCCGGGGCTGTGGCTCACCGAAGGCGGGCAGTCGGCGACGGGCGCCTTGATCGATCACACGATCGGATCGCACGCGCGCGGCCCCGAGCTCACGGCAGAAGCGAAGCGCGAAGGGACGAGCGTGTACACGCTCCTCAACGCGCGCATCGACGCGATCGCGAACGCGGCCGGCGTCGCACCCGCCGAGCTCACGCGCGATCTCCACGTGCTTCCGGATCACCACGGCAACCGCTCGCCGCGCGCCGATCCGACGCTGCGCGGAATGATCAGCGGGTTGAAGCTCGAAGCGGGCGTCGATGCGCTCGCGCTCCTCTACCTCGCGACGGTGCAAGCGCTCGCGCACGGGACGCGGCACATCGTCGACGAGATGAATCGCCACGGCTACCGCATCGCGACGCTCGTCGCTTGCGGCGGCGACACGAAGAACCCGCTCTTCGCGCGCGAGCACGCCGACATCACCGGTTGCCGCGTCGTTCTCCCCAAAGAGCCCGAGGCGGTGCTGCTCGGCGCGGCGATCCTCGGCGCGGTCGCGTCGGGCGATCGCGCGTCGGTGCTCGACGCGATGGCGACGATGACGGCGGCGGGACGCGTCGTCGAGCCGACGGGCGACCTTGCGCGCTACCACGACGCGAAGCACCGCGTTTTCCTGCGAATGCACGACGACCAGTTGGCGTACAGAGAGACGATGAGCTCCGAGGCCACACGATGATCTCGCGAAGGACCGCGCTTGGCGCAACCGCCGCGCTCGCTGCGATCGCGATCGTCGGATGCAAGAAGGACGGCAGCGCCGGCGGTGCAAACGCGATCCGCATCGCCGTGATCCCGAAGGGGACGACGCACGAGTTCTGGAAAGCGGTGCACGCCGGCGCGGCGAAGGCAGCGCAAGAGACGGGCGTCACGATCCTCTGGAAAGGACCGCTCAAGGAAGACGATCTGAAAGGGCAGATCGAGGTCGTCGAGAGCTTCAAGGATCAGAAAGTGTCCGGCATCGTGCTCGCGCCGCTCAGCGACAAAGGGCTCGTCAATCCGGTGAAGGCCGCCGTCGACGCGAAGATCCCGGTCGTCGTCTTCGACAGCGATCTCCAAGGCGACGCGCACACGAGCTTCGTCGCGACTGACAACTACGCCGCCGGGAAGATGGCGGCGGTCGAGATGGCGCGCATCCTCGGCGGCAAGGGCAACGTCGTCGTCCTCCGTTACCAAGAGGGCTCCGCGAGCACGGCGAACCGCGAGCGCGGATTTCTCGACGGGATCAAAGCGAGCCCCGACATCAAAGTCGTGAGCGAGAATCAATACGGCGGCGCGACGACGGAGAGCGCGCTCGCGACGAGCGAGACGTTGCTGTCGGCGCAGAAGGCGTCGTCGGGCGGCGTGCAGGGGATCTTCGCGCCGAACGAGTCGACGACGTTCGGGATGCTCCTCGCGCTTCGAAAGGCGAGCCCGCCGCTCGCCGGCAAGATCAAGCTCATCGGCTTCGACAGCTCCGAGAAGCTCATCGAAGGTGTCAGCAAAGGGGAGATCGATGGGCTCGTGCTGCAGAGCCCATTCAACATCGGTTACCTCTCGGTCAAGACGATGGTCGCGATCGTCCGCGGCGAGAAGGTCGAGAAGCGAATCGACACCGGCGCGAAGCTCGTCACCAAAGACAACCTCGACGCGCCCGACATCAAAGAGCTGCTTCGTCCCGACACGAAGAAGTGGCTCGGCGAGTGACGCTTCACGCGACGACGCGGTTGCCGCCTTCTCGCTTCGCGCGGTAGGCGTTTTCGTCGGCGCGCCGCAGAAGTGATGCGACCGCATCGCCCACCTTCGCCGACGCGACGCCGACGCTCGCAGTGACGCGGCTGTCGTTGCAGAACTTTTCGCCGGTCTCACGGATGGCGTCGGCGATCCGCTGCGCGACGACGCGCGCGTGGTCCTCGTCGGTGTCGCTGAGGAGGACGCAGAATTCGTCGCCGCCGTAGCGCGCGGCGACGTCGGTGACGCGCGTGGTCGCGTCGATGGCGGCCGAGATTTCCTTCAGCAGTACGTCGCCGCGGAGGTGCCCCTCCTTGTCGTTGATCTGCTTGAAGCGGTCGAGATCGAGCATGATGAGGGCGAGCGGGTGCCCGCGCTTCAGGCGATCGAGCTCGCGCTCGAGTTGCGCGTAGAGGTAGCGACGGTTGTACAGGTTCGTGAGCGGATCGCGTTGGCTCAGCTCGTTCAGCTGGTCGTTCGCGCGCTCGAGCTCGCGTTCGCGGCCGCGGAGCTGATTCACCAAGTATCCGACCATCGTCGTCGACGCGAGGAGGAACACCGTGATCATCAGCGACGCCGTCATCGCCTGCGCGACGCTCGGCGCGCCGATGAGCGCGATGTGCGGCGCGTCGGGCGCGAACGGCATGACGCCGAAGTGCTCGAGCCAGACGAGCGTCGAGTACGACGCCGCGTTCACCACGGCGAGCGCGACGCCGACGCGAAAGCCGACGACCATCGCGTTGAGGACGCCCGCGAAGAAATAGAACGACGACACGATCGTCGCGACGCTCCCGAGGCGGTGCACGATGAACGTGATGACGGCGACGTCGAACAGACCCGCGACGAACGCGCGCAAGCTCCCGCCGATGTTGCGACGAATGAGGATCTGCTCGATCGCCGCCACGCCGAGGTAACCCGCGAACACCCACCAATACTGCGCGGAGCGCGGGTACAAAATGGGGAGGAGGACCAGGGACGCCGTTCCGAGGACGAAGCGCGACAACGCTGCACGGAACAGGATGTCCTGCTGAGTCATGGGCCCCCGGAAACGGAAGACGCAAACGATACTCGGAAGACGAAGCGGCGGGCATGCGTTCTTGTCGATCGTGGTAGTGAGGTCGGAGGATGGGCGCGCGCCTCGTCGTCGAGGGAGTGAAGAAGGCGTTCGGCGCGACGGTGGCGCTCGACGGGGTCTCGCTGTCGGCCAACGCGGGCGAGGCGCATGCCGTGCTCGGCGAGAACGGCGCGGGGAAGAGCACGCTGATGGCGATCCTCGGAGGCGCGCTCGCGCCGGACGCGGGGCGCATCACGCTCGACGGCGCGCCGTACGCGCCGAAGGATCCGGCGGCGGCGCGCGACGCTGGGGTCGCGATGGTTCACCAAGAGCTGTCCTTGTGTCGGCATCTGTCGGTCGCGGAGAACATCGCGCTCGGACGCGAGCCCGGGCGCTTCGGCGTGATCGACGCGCGCGCGCGAGACGTCGCGGTCGACGCGGTCATGCGGCGCGTGCTCGGCGACGGTTGGGCGCGACGCATCGCCGCGGACGCGCGCGTCGGCGATCTGTCGCCGGCGGATCAGCAGCTGGTCGAGATCGCGCGCGCGCTCGGCGACGCGAAGTGCCGCGTGCTCATCCTCGACGAGCCGACGAGCAGCCTCGCGGCCGACGACGCAGAGCGGCTGTTCGCGCTCGTCCGCAAGCTGCGTGACGAGGGGATGTGTGTACTCTACATCTCGCACTTCCTCGAAGAGGTGCGTCGCGTCGCCGACCGATTCACGGTGCTGCGCGACGGCGCGACGGTCGCGACCGGGGCGATCGCCGATACGACGATCGCGGAGCTCGTGTCGAGCATGGCCGGGCGTCGCGTGGAGCAGCTCTTTCCGCGCACCGAGCGGCGCGCGGGCGACGTGCTTCTTCGCGTGCGCGGCGTCGCCGGCCCGTCGGAGCTCGAGGTGCGGCGCGGCGAGATCGTCGGGATCGCGGGGCTCGTCGGCGCGGGACGAACCGAGCTCCTCCGCGCGATCTTCGGTCTCGACGAAGTGAAGCGCGGCGACGTCACCGTCGGAACGCAGGTCGGCTTCGCGTCGCCCGCGCGCCGCCTCGCGCAGAAGGTCGGCATGCTCAGCGAGGATCGTAAAGGCGAAGGGCTCGCGCTCACGCTCTCGATCGCCGACAACGTCACGCTCTCGAAGAGCCCCGCGTTCCTCTCGCTTCGCAAGCAACGCGCCGCCGCGCAACGCTGGCTCGGCGAGCTCGCGGTCCGCGCGCGCGATCCCGATCAGCGCGTCTCCGAGCTCTCCGGCGGCAACCAGCAGAAGATCGCCCTCGCGCGACTCCTCCACCACGACGTCGATCTGCTTCTCCTCGACGAACCGACACGCGGGATCGACGTCGGAAGCAAAGCGCAGATCTACACCACGCTCGATCGCCTCGCCGCGTCGGGCAAAGCGATCCTCATGACGTCGAGCTACCTCCCCGAGCTCTTCGGCGTGTGCGATCGCATCGCCGTCATGTGCAAAGGGAAGCTCGGCGACGCGCGCCCGGTGGCTGAGTGGACGGAGCACGCGGTGCTCGAAGCGGCGACGGGCGCGGCATGAATCGCCTCCTAGCGCGCTATCCGTGGTTTGGTCCGCTCGTCGCGCTCGTCGTCGTCTACGTCCTCTTCGCGAGCCTCGCACCCGAGACGTTCGCGCGCGGAGGGAACCTCGTGACGATGGCGCGTCAGACGGTCGTCGTCGCGATCGCGTCGGTCGGCATGACGATCATCATCGTGCACGGCGGGATCGATCTCTCCGTCGGATCGTCGGTCGCGCTCGGCACCGTCGTCATCGCCAAGCTCTTGAAGCTCGGCTACGGCCCCTTCCCCGCTGCGCTCGGCGGGATCGCGACGTGCGGCGCGGCCGGTCTCGCCGTCGGTGTCCTCGTCACGCGCCTCAAGGTGACGCCGTTCATCGTCACGCTCGGCGCGATGAGCATCTTGCGCGGCGTCGCGAAGGGGATCGCGAAGGAGCAGAAGATCGACGCCGATCCACACGGGCTCGATTCGCTCCTCTCGTCGTCGAGCGGCTTCGGGCTCCCGATCGGCGTGTGGATCGCGATCGCGATCGCGATCCTCGCCGCGGCGATGCTCCGCTACACGCGCTTCGGCCGGCATGTCTTCGCGGTCGGCAGCAACGAACAAACCGCGCGCCTCTGCGGCATCGACGTCGCGCACGTCAAGCTCGCCGTCTACGCGCTCGCCGGTTTGCTCGTCGGAGTCGCGGCCGTGATGGAGTTCTCGACGCTCACCGTCGGCGATCCGACGACGTCGTCCGGCCTCGAGCTCGACGTCATCGCCGCGGTCGTCATCGGCGGCGCGTCGCTCTCTGGCGGCGAGGGATCGATCGCGGGCGCGCTCGTCGGCGCGCTCTTGATGACGGTGATCCGCACCGGATGCACGCACGTCGATCTCCCGACGTGGGTTCAGCAGATCGTGACCGGCGTCATCATCGTCGTCGCCGTCGCGGTGGATCGACTGAGGCACGCGCGTTAGGCTCGCCCGCATGCGAAGCCAACTCGTCGCCGCCGTCGTTCTCTCGCTCGCCTCCTTCGTCGCGTGCGACGACGATCCGAAATCACGGCTCCTCTCGAAGACCGAAGCCGGTCCGCCCGACGCCGCGAGCGTCGTCATCGTCCCACCGACGACCGCGACCGGCTCGTCCACCGCCGCCGCGAGCGCGACGCCGAAGAAGAAGGCCGACTGCACCGTCGCCGCGTCGGGACCGATCACGTTCACCGACAAGATCCTCGAGAAGGAGATCAACCGAAAGCTCCAGCGCGACGGCGGCGCTTCGCCGATCACGCGCGCGGACTTGCTCGCCGTGCATTCGCTCAACCTGACGATCTACGGAAAGATCTCATCGCTCGATCCGTGCGTCTTGCCGCTCATGACGAACCTGAAGGAGATCTTCATCGGCGAAGGCGACGTCGACGATCTCTCGCCGATCGCGAACCTCACGCAGCTCGAGACGTTGCGCGCGGCCATCAACAAGATCACCGATCTCCAGCCGCTCGAGAAGCTCACGCGCCTCGACCGCCTCGACATTTCGCACACCGGCGTGACCGATCTGAAGTCGCTTCAGTACTTGCCGAACCTGACCGAGCTGACGATCGACGAGGACAACGTCACCGATCTCGGGCCGATCGCGAACGCGAAGAAGATGGAAGTCTTGAGCATCAAGAAGACGCCGATCAAGGATCTGACCCCGCTCAAGGACATGAAGAAGCTGAAGAAGCTCTACATCGAGGGTTCGGGCGTCACCGACTTCAGCGTGCTCCAGCCGCTGCGGGGTAGCGGGCTCCAAATTCTGACGAAGGGTTGAAACGCACGCGACGGCGGATCATGGTGAACATTCTGCTGGCTCGGAACGTCCAAGTGCCGGCAGCGCGTGATGTCCATTCCTCCGCCCTCATCGCCCGATGTCCCGAAGTCCGCGCTCCCCGCGGCGGGCGAGCTTCTCGCGGGGAAATACCGCGTCGAGCGCACGATCGGGATCGGCGGGATGGGGATCGTCGTCGCGGCGCGGCACATCGAGCTCGACGAGCGCGTCGCCGTGAAATTCCTGCTTCCGCACGTGCCACCGCACGGCGAGCCCGTCGCGCGGTTCATCCGCGAGGCGCGCGCCGCCAGCAAGATCAAGAGCGAGCACGTCGTTCGCGTCTACGACGTGGGAAGGTTGGAGAACGGCGCGCCGTACATCGTGATGGAGTACCTCGAAGGGTGCGATCTCCATCAGCTGGTGGAGCGTCGCGGGCCGCTCTCCGTCCATGACGCGGTGACGTACGTCATGCAGGCGTGCGAGGCGCTCGCGTCGGCGCACGCGATGGGGATCGTGCATCGCGATCTCAAGCCGGCGAATCTTTTTCTCACGACGAGCGCCGACGGGACGCCGAAGCTCAAGGTCCTCGACTTCGGGATTTCGAAAATCGCGCAAGGCGACGAAGGCGGCGCGGTCGGGCTGACGAGCACGGCGACGATCATGGGTACGCCGTGCTTCATGTCGCCGGAGCAGCTGCGGTCGACGCGCGACGTCGATGGGCGCGCGGACATCTGGTCGCTCGGCGCGATCTTGTACGCGCTCCTCGTCGGCTCGCCGCCTTACGAGGGCGAGTCGAACGCGGACGTGTCGGCAAAGATCATTCGCGACGATCCGCCGCCGTTGCGGACGCTGCGTGCGGATGCGCCCGAAGCGATGGAGGCGATCATCCAGAAGTGCCTCGAGAAGGACGCGACGAAGCGGTTCGCCGATGTGTCGGCACTCGCGGCGGCGCTCGCCGAGGTGGGCAACGAAGGGGCGAAGAGCGCAGCGGTGCGGATCGCGCGCGTCGCGACCGTGGTGGCGCCGACGTTGCGATCGACGCCGACGCCAGCGATCGCAATGCCGACGCCGATACCCGCGCCGGGGAAGCCGACGACGGACAATCCGACGCGGTCGGCTAGCTCGTGGGGAGAGACGAAGCCGGAAGAAGAGGAGAAGCGATCGCGGCTCCTTCCGCTCACCGCGATGGTGTTTGCGGCCGCGGTGATCGCGGCGCTGGTGGCGATTGGGGTGTCGAGGAGCGAGTCGGCGTCTCCCGCGGGGCAGCCGGGGCCGACGGTCACTGCGAGCACGATCGCGACCGCAACCCCGATCGCGACCGCGACGTCGACCCCGACCCCGATCGCGACTGCGACGTCGACCGCGACCCCGACCCCGATCGCGACTGCGACGTCGACCGCGACCTCGTCGACCGCTCCGTCCGCGCGCCCTTCCCTCTCCGCGAAGGCGTCTCCCTCCGCTGCCCCCTCCGCCTCAGCACCCTTGAAGAAGGGCCTCTTCGAGGATCGCGAGTAGTCGATTCGCGGCGCCTCCGAGGTTTCGACGCGCGACCGCCGACCCTTGACACGCCGAGCGCGTCCCCAGACCCTTCGCGTTCGCGACGCGGCACCAACGGAGGCGAGGGATCCAATGAAGATTCACGAGAAGCACTACATCGGCGGTGAGTGGACTCCGTCATCGGGCAAGGGCTCGTTCGACGTCGTGAACGCATCGACGGAAGAAGTGATGGGGCGCGTTCCGGCGGGCGACGCGGCGGACGTCGATCGCGCGACGCGCGCGGCGAGGGCCGCGTTCGAAGGTTGGTCGCGCACCGCGCCTGCAGAGCGAGCGAAGTATCTCCTGGCGATCCAGGCGGGCCTCGCCGCACGCACGCAAGAGATCGCCGAGACGATCGCGGGCGAGGTCGGCATGCCGATGCCGCTCTCCACGATGATCCAGGCGGGCCTGCCGACCCTGACGTTCGGCGCCGCTGCGGCGCTCGCGACGAGCTACCCCTACGAAGAGCAGTCCGGCAACTCGGTCGTCACGAAGGAAGCCGTCGGCGTCGTCGGCTGCATCACGCCGTGGAACTACCCGCTCCACCAGATCGCCGCGAAGGTCGCGCTCGCGCTCGCCGCGGGGTGCACCGTCGTGCTCAAGCCGAGCGAGGTCGCGCCTCTCAGCGCGTTCATCCTCGCGGAGATCATCGACTCGGTGAAGCTCCCGCGCGGCGTCTTCAACATGGTCTGCGGCGACGGACCGACGGTCGGCGAAGCCATCGCGGGGCACGTCGACATCGACATGGTGAGCTTCACCGGCTCGACGAACGCAGGCAAACGCGTGAGCGAGCTCGCCTCGAAGACGGTGAAGCGCGTCGCCCTCGAACTCGGCGGCAAGAGCGCGAACGTCATCCTCGACGACGCCGATCTCGCGAAGGCCGTGAGCCACGGCGTGCAGAACTGCTACCTGAACTCGGGTCAGACCTGCAGCGCGTGGACGCGGATGCTCGTGCCCAAGGCCAAGCACGACGAGGCGGTGAGTCTCGCGAAGAAGGCGGCGGAGGCGTGCACGCCGGGGAGCGCGTTCGACGCGACGACGCGGCTCGGGCCGCTCGTGTCGAAGACGCAACAAGAGCGCGTGCGCGGCTTCATCCGCAAGGGCATCGAAGAAGGCGCGACGCTCGTCACGGGTGGCGCCGAGCAGCCGGAGAACCTGCCGAAGGGCTACTTCGTGAAGCCGACGGTCTTCGCGAACGTGAAGAACACCATGGCGATCGCGCAGCAAGAGATCTTCGGCCCGGTGCTCTGCATCATTCCGTACGACAACGAAGAGGACGCGATCAAGATCGCGAACGACTCGCCGTACGGGCTCGCTGCGGGTGTGTGGTCCGGCGATCCCGAGCACGCGAAGAAGGTCGCGCGGCGCGTCCGCGCGGGGCAGATCGACATCAACGGCGCGAGCTTCAACCCGATGGCGCCGTTCGGCGGATTCAAGCAGTCGGGACGCGGGCGCGAATACGGCAAGTGGGGATTCGAGGAGTTCCTCGAGATCAAGAGCATGCAGACCTAGAGGCTCGCGACGCTCGCGACGCGATCACGGGACGAGGAAACCCGTCCTCAACGCTTGCATGAGCGCGTTGCGCGCGCGTCCCCCCACGGCCCCGGCGGGAAGCCATCCTTGTTGGATCGTCCAGATGATGATCCCGCCGTAGCCGCTCTGCTTCGAGAACGTCCCCTTCGCGATGATCGACGTCTCGTCGTCGTACGAGATGTACCGCGTCGTCGCGCCGCAGCCCGGATCGTTCTTCGCGGCGGCGAGGCTCAGATACGGCACGAGCGCGGTCGCGTCGCGCTTCTGCTCGCCGACGGTGCTGGCCGCGAACGTGCTCCCCGCGGCGAAGAACGTACTGAGCGGGTAGTTGTTGTCGCCGCCGACGATTTGATTCGCGGCGGTCGTCGCCTGCCGCGGTCCGGTGATGCCCCCCGTGTAGCAAATCGCATAGAAGCTCATGCCCATTCCGAGCTTCGCCTTCGGAATCCCGACGGCGAAGTAGCGCTGCAGCGAGTCGTCGATCGCGATCGGCGTGCTGCCGGTCACGCCGGTGACGGGGCTGTTGAACCACGAGCTCCAGCCTTGTCCGGTGATCGCCGTCGACGGGTAGTACGTCTGGACGTTGAAGCGATCCAGTGACTGCGCGAGCGTCGCCATCTTCGGATCGACGGTTTGGAAGTTGCCATTGATGGCGCCCGCTGGATACGTGAGAAGCATCGTCGGTCGCGCGGTTCGAAGCGCCGCCGCGAGGGCGACGAGATCGTCGATGTTGACGCTGTCTTCCCAGTCGAGATCGATTCCGTCGTACCCGAGCGTCGTCATCGCGTTGACGAGCGTCGTGACGAAGGCTGCGCGGTGCGCGGCGTTCGCGGCCGTCGCGATGTTCGCGCCCGCACCCGCGCCGCCGAGCATGAGCAGCGCCTTCACGTTGTGCGCGTGCGCCGCTTGGGCGAGCGCCATCGCGTCCGCGGCGCCGGTTCCGTTCGAGTCGGAGAACGAGAGATCGAGCGTTTGATCGGCCTTCACGGTCAACGGCGCGAAGATGATGTGCGTGAGCCCGCTCCAGTCGATCTGCGCGATGGGGTAGCTGTTGATCTGGTAGCCGACGTAATAGCCCATGACCCACTGGCCGGTCGTGCCGGCATCGGTGGCGCCGTCGTTCGTCGCGTCGTCCGTCGATGCGTCGTTCGTCGATGCGTCGCTCGTCGATGCGTCGCTCGTCGTGCCGTCACTCGTCGTGCCGTCGGCGCTCGCCGAAGCGTCGCCGCCATCGTCGAGCGGGAACGCCGCGTCGTACAGATGCGATCCGTCCGAGTCGCTGGCGTCGGGAAGGTCGGTGGAAACAGAGCACGCCGCGAACGTGGCGCCGCACGCGACCGTCAGCACCAGGGAGCCGAGTCGGTTCATGCGGAGCGGCCGCACCGTCGGGAGCGCGCGGGTCACGGTGCCCGCATCGCCACGTCGTCCATGTAGAGGCGCGCATCGACGAACGTCCCGCGCGACGCGCCCGCGGCGGCGACTGCGTTCGTGCACGCTTGGTAGAGGAACGGATCGATCGTGCGAAGGTCTTCGAGCGTGATGCGATCCGCGACGAGCTGTCCGGCGTCGTCGAGCACCGTGACGCGCAGGCTGCCGCCATCGGAGTAGACACGAACCGTGTGGTCGCGCGTCCGCAACGCAGCGATCGCGCGCGGCGACGTGATCGCCGCGGGTGACGGAGACGCCGCCGCGGCGAGGGGCGTCGCAGGCGCGACCGAGGACGAGCCGGCGGACTGCACGTCGCGCCGTTCGCTGTTACTGGAGCAGGCGATCGCGAAGAGCGTCGGGCAGATCAGGAGGCCGCGGAGGTTCATGCGTGAATTGTCAGGCCGCGGCGCCCGTCGCGCAAGCGCCGGAGACGCCTTTTGAGGCGTTCTGGCACGACGATGGATCGCGCGCATCGTCGCACCTCCCGTCGATCCATCGCGTGCGCTACGCTCGCACGCCATGACGAAGGACGACGACGACGACAACGGCGTCTCGCGACGACGCTTCCTCTTCGGCACTGGCGTGGTCGCGGCGGCCACCACGCTCGATTGCCGCGCGCCGGAGCTCGGACCGGGGCAAGGCGCGCAGGTGCTGGGGCCCGGAAAGGTCGTGTGCACTCTGCACGTGAACGGCGCCGAGCGCCGAATCGAGCTCGAGCCGCGCGCGACGCTCGCCGAAGCGCTCCGCGTCGAGCTCGGGATGACCGGAACGAAGGTCGCGTGCGATCGCGGCGCGTGTTCCGCGTGCACGGTGTGGCTCGACGGCATGCCCGTCTGCGCGTGCACCACGTTCGCGCTCGACGCGATGGGGCGCGCGATCACGACGATCGAAGGGCTCGCGCGCGGCGACGTGCTTCATCCGGTGCAGCAGGCGTTCATCGATCACGACGCCATGCAGTGCGGCTTCTGCACGCCCGGGATGTTGATGAGCTGCGCGGCGCTTTTGAAGCGCGCGCCCGATCCGTCGCTCGAAGACGTGCGCACCGCGACGAGCGGCAACCTCTGTCGATGCGGGACGTACCCCAAGGTGTTCGACGCGACGCTCGCCGCCGCCAAAACGATCCGCGGCGGCGGGAAGGGAGCCTAGCGATGGCCGACGAACGCACGATTCGTGTCCCCGTCGGGATCGCCGGCGTCGATCTCGCCGACGCTGAGCGCGCCGTCCTCGCCGACGAGCCGCCGCCCCTCCCCGCGAACGCGGATCTCTCCGTCGTCGGGAAGCGCACGCCTCGCCTCGACGGGCGGCTCAAGGTCACGGGCGCGGCGCGGTACACGTCGGACGTTCGCCTCGCGGGCATGCTCTACGCGCGGATCGTTCGGTCGCCGCACCCGCACGCGAAGATAAAATCGATCGACGTGAGCGCGGCCACACGGGCGCGCGGCGTACGCGCGGTACACGTCGTCGATCACCTCATGGGAAGCGCGGTACTCCGCGACAAGTCGCAGGAGATCCCTTCGCCGCATCCGATCGTGCGCTACGTCGGGCAGCCGATCGCGGCGGTCGCGGCGCTCACGCAAGCCGACGCCGACGACGCCGCGCGCCTCGTGAAGGTCGACTACGAGCCTTTGCCGTTCGTCGTCGATGTCGACAAGGCGCGCGATCCGTCGGCGCCGCGCGTCTTTCCGGGCGCTGCGGATCAAGCGGCGAGCGCTGGTGGCGGCGGCGGCGCGTCGAACGTCGCGGTGACTGGCAACGTGCGCGGCCCGAACAAGAGCGGACCGGGCGGACCGCCGCGCGGCGACGCGATCGAAGCGCTGAAGACCGCCGACGTCGTCGTCGATGCGACGTACCGCACGCAAGTGCAGACGCACTCGGCGATGGAGACGCACGGCGTCGTCGCCGACTGGAAGCCCGAGGGGCTGACCGTCTACGCTTCGACGCAAGGCACGGGCACGGTGCGCGACGAGATGGCCGAGGTGCTCGGGCTCAAGAAGAGCGACGTGCGTGTCGTCACGGAGTTCATGGGCGGCGGCTTCGGTTCGAAGTTCGGCGCGGGGAACTTCGGCGTCCTCGCGGCGCAGCTCTCGAAGAAGGCCGGCGCGCCCGTGCGACTGATGCTCGATCGACGCGAGGAGCACGAAGGGGTCGGCAATCGTCCCGGATCCACGCAGCGCCTCCGCATCGGCGCGAAGAGCGACGGCACCCTCGTCGCGATCCATCTCGAGGCGTACGGCACCGCGGGCACCGGGACGGGCGCGGGCGTCAGCGGACCGATGAAGAACATGTACGCGTGCCCGAATGTGCTCGTCGAAGAGTCCGATGTCTTCACGAACGCCGGTCCGTCGGCGGCGTTCCGCGCGCCGGGGCATCCGCAGGGCGCGTTCGCGATCGAGCAGTCGCTCGACGAGCTCGCCGAGAAGCTCAAGATGGATCCGGTTTCATTGCGCGACAAGATCGACGTCGACGAGACGGGGCCGCATTTCAACGCGGCGTCGAGGCGTCGCGAGCGCCAGCTCGGCGCGGAGAAGATCGGATGGTCGAAGCGTCACGCGGCCGGCGCGGACGCGGGGCCGATCAAGCGCGGCCTCGGAATGGCGCAGTCGGTCTGGTACCGCATCATCGATCTCGACGCCTCGTGCGAGGTGCGGATCACGCGCGACGGATCGGTGGAGGTGCTCTCTGCGGTGCAAGACCTCGGCACCGGCATTCGCACGGCGCTCGCGCAGGTCGTGGCCGAAGAGCTCGGGCTGCGCGCGACCGACGTCGCCGTCCGCATCGGCGACACCAACTACCCGAGCGGCGTCCCGTCAGGCGGAAGCAAGACGACCGGATCGATCACGCCGGCCGCGCGCAACGCCGCGTTTCAAGTGAAGCGTCAGCTCCTCGATCAAGTCGCGACGCTCCTCGGCGCGCCGGCCGATTCGCTCGTCATGAAGGACGGGAAGATCCTTGTCCGCGATCAGCCGACGCGCATGCTCGCGTTCAAGGCCGCCGCAGCCAAGCTTCGCACCGAGCAGATCTCCGCGCGCGCGAGTCGGCAAGAAGACTACGGCGCGCCCGCAGGGAAGCCGGGGCGCGGTCGCATCGGCGTGGGCGGGCTCGGCGGCGTTCAGTTCACCGCGGTCGCCGTCGACGTGGAAACGGGGATCATCAAGGTCGAGCGCGTCGTCGCCGTTCACGACTGCGGTCGACCGATCAATCCGCTCGGCGTCGAGAGCCAGATCAACGGCGGCGTTCTGCAGGGCATCTCGTACGCGCTCTACGAAAACCGCATCCTCGATCGGAACACGGGAGTGATGGTCAACGCGAACCTCGAGTCGTACAAAATCGTCGGCGCGCGCGAGACGCCGCCGATCGACGTCGTGCTCATCGAGCAATACCGCGGGCGAAGCTCGACGGACGCGGGCGGGATCGGCGAGCCGGCGACGGTGCCGACGTGCGCGGCGATCGCGAACGCGGTCTACAACGCGATCGGCGTTCGCATTCGCGATCTGCCGATGACGCCGGCCCGCGTGCTCGCGGCGCTCGCATCACGAGGTACGAAATGAACCCGTTCGAGTGGGTGAACGCGACGAGCGTCGCGCAAGCGATCGGACTCCTCGGTCCGCGCACGACGCTCAAGGCGGGCGGCGTCGACGTGATGGACTTGCTCAAGGAGCGACTCGTCACGCCCGCGCGTCTCGTCAACTTGCGGACGGTGCCGGGCCTCGATCGCGTGGCCGACTCGCGCGACGGGCTTCGTGTCGGACCGCTCGTGACGCTCGCGCAGATCGCCGCCGATGCGACGGTGCAGCGCCGTTACCGCGCGCTCGCCGATGCCGCGGGGCATGCCGCGACACCGCAGATTCGAAACATGGCCACCGCGGGGGGCAATCTCCTTCAACGACCGCGCTGCTGGTACTTCCGGCAAGAGGCGTTCGCTTGCAAGAAGAAGGGGGGCGCGACCTGCTTCGCGCAGGCCGGCGAAAATCAGTACCACGCGATCTTCGGCAACGGCATCTGCGCCGCGGTGCATCCGTCGGCGCTCGGGGTCGCGCTCGTCGCGCTCGGCGCGAAGCTCGAGCTCACGGGTCCGACCGGAGCGCGTGAGGTGCTCGCGGAGGCGTTCTTCACGCGACCCGAGGCAGGCATCGATCGCGAGAACGATCTCGGCGCGTCCGAGGTGTTGACGGAGATCCGCGTCCCCGCGCCGGCGGCGGGCGCGACGTCGGCGTACACGAAGCAGGGCGAGAAGGAGTCGTTCGACTGGCCGCTCGTCGAAGTGGCGGTGACGCTCGAACGGAACGGCGCGACGTGCTCGCGCGCGTCGATCGTCCTCGGCGCGGTTGCGCACACGCCGCATCGCGCGCGCGCGGCGGAGACAGCGCTCGTGGGCAAGGCGATCGACGAGACGTCCGCGCGCGCAGCAGCGAAGGCGGCGATCGAGGGCGCGACGCCGTTGGCAGAGAACGCTTACAAATTGCAGCTCGTCGAGGCGATCGTGCGGCGCACGATCCTCGCAGCGGCGACGGCGACCGGGTGATGCGATGAGCCAAGAGATCCACGACCCCGAAGCGAAGCGACACCTCCCCGTCGTCTGCCGCAAGCTCCGCACCAAGAACGCGTTCGGCAGCCTGCAGTCGGGTGCGCCCGATTGGCGCGAAGGCACCTCGACGACCGCGGTCTACTGGTGCTTGAAGACGATGGAGACGTGGGGACCCGACGACGTGTTCGCGCATCCCCATTCGTGCAAAGACGGACGCGCGTGCTTCGCTCCGCCCGAGGGCGACGCGATCGCGTAGCGCTGCGCGCGTTAGTAGAAAACGTCGCGGCGCGCGCTACCATGGTCCTCGATGCGCAGAGCCCTCGTCGTCGCCGCCGCGATCCTACCGCTCCTCGCGCTCCCGGCGACGTTCGCGCGCGCCGACGACGCGGCGACGGCGCAGGCGCTCCACGACGAAGCGAAGAACCTCATCGCCGACGGCAAGTGGACCGCGGCGTGCCCGAAGCTGGAAGAGAGCCATCGGCTGTCGCCGGCGATCGGCACGCGCTACAAGCTCGCCGACTGCTACCAACACACCGGACGCACCGCGAGCGCGTGGGCGCATTTTCTCGGCGTCGCCGCGAGCGCGAAGGCCGCGGGACAAACCGATCGCGAGAAGGAAGCGCGGACGCGCGCGGCGGCGCTCGAGTCGAAGCTGTCGCGTCTCGCGATCGTCGTTCCGGACGCGAGCCGCGTCGCGGGGCTCGAGATCAAGCGCGACGGTCAAGTGGTCGGCGCGCCGCAGTGGGGCGAGCCGCTGCCGATCGATCCGGGCGCGCACGACGTCGTGGCGACCGCACCGGGACGACGCGCGTACCGCGCGCAGCTCGACATCGCGGGCGACGCGAGCTCGACGAAGGTGATCGTGCCCGCGCTCGACGAAGACGCGGCAAAGGGCGCTCCCGTGCCGTCGGGATCAGCCACACCTCCGCCTGCGCCGACCGCGAGCGCCAGCGCATCGACCGATCCGACGCCGCCTCCGCCTCCGAGCAGCGGACCGTCGCGCGGCACCGTCGGATGGGCGCTCGTCGGCACCGGCGGCGCGGCGCTCGTCGGCGGCACCGTGTTCTGGATCCTTCGCGGAAGCAAAGTGTCGACGCTCGACGCCGAGTGCGGCGCGGGCGGCAAATCGTGCCCCGCGAGCGCGACGAGCGACATCGCCGACGGCAAGACGTACTCCGCGCTCGGCATCGGTCTCTTCGCGGTCGGCGCGACGTGCGTCGCGCTCGGCGCAGGCGTCCTCCTCGTCGGCGGCAAAGACAAATCAAGCGCGAGCGCGCACGTCGTTCCGATCGCAGGCGCCGGCACGCAAGGCGTCGGCGTCGTCGGTCGCTGGTAGCGCGTCAGCCCGCGCGCGCGCGACTCAGAGCTTCGTCTTCACGCACCGCACGCCGACGTCGCCGACCGCGGTGCCGGGCGAGTGTGTGGACAGCGCGTTCGTGTGCAGCTCGCTCGCCGGCGAGTCCCAGTTTCCGCCGCGCACGATCTTCGAGAAGTTGCTCCCTGCGTCCTCCGCCGGTCCCGTCCAATCCGTCGGCCACGCGGGCGGGTACGTGTTGTCGTACCAATCCCACGTCCACTCGGAGACGCTGCCGGACATATCGTCGACGCCGTCGAACGACGCCCCCATCGGCGTGCTCCCGACTTTGATCG
>JBBQXV010000096.1:0-28459 GCA_038209335.1 Polyangiales bacterium
CTTGCCGTCACCGTAGTATTCGAAGGCGAGCGCGCGGTCGTCGGGCGAGAGCAGGTCGTAGCCGCCGATTCCCTGATTGTTGCCGCTGTAGACGGTGGTGAAGGTGCCGTCGCCGTTCGACCGCACCACCCACGCGGGACCCTGTCCGGATCGGTACAAGAAGAGGTCCTGCTTGCCGTCGCCGTTGTAGTCGAACGCGAGCGCGCGATCGTCCGGTGAGAGCATGTCGTAGCCGCCGATTCCCTGATTGCCCGCGCCCGAGACGGCGGTGAAGCTGCCATCGCCATTGGACCGCTCGACCCACGCCGGACCCTGCCCGGGTCGGTACAAGAAGAGGTCTTGCTTGCCGTCGCCGTTGTAGTCGAACGCGAGCGCACGGTCGTCACGCGAGAGCATGTCGTAACCGCCGATTCCGAGGCGGGGCGGGTCGCCCAGCGTCGCGAAGAGCTGCACGCGCTCGACGTTCCAGTTGTCACCGCCCCACCCGCCACCAAAGTGAGTGTGTAGCCCAATGGCCTTGACGTCGCCTTCTTTGAAGCCCGCCGGCAGGGGAATGGAGACTGTGTTTTTCGTCCAACCACCCCACGATTGGCCATTGTTGACATTGGGAACCGTAATGACCTGTCCCGACGCGAGCTCCACCGTCACATCGCAATTGTCACCTGCGCTGCCCCCTCCACGCAGATCGTCGTTGCCAGTCGAGATGACGAGGTTCAGCGCTTGCACGGCACGACCCGCTGGGAGCGCGGGCACCACCAGGCGCTGGTCGTGCACATCGCCCGTGAAGCGCACGAGCGGAGCCTCCGACGCATCCAGCCACGAATTGACGATCGGCGGTACCGGCCCGCGCGTCGCGCTCCCGCTCGGGTAGCTCACGACGAGAGCGACCTTGTCGACGTTCCAGTTGTCGCCCGAAAGACCACCCGCGAATCGGGTCGAGATCGTGATCCCGGTAATGTCGCTGACCCGGATAGCCCGGCTTGGAAGAGAGAGAATGGCCGAGTTCGTCTCTCCGTTGTTCCAGTGGTGTCCCAGGTTGACGTTGGCGGTGAACGAGCTTCCGTTTACGAAGCTCAACGTCACGTCGGCGTTGTCGGCGCGAGTGCTCCCTCCCCGAAGATCATCTCCGCCCGTCTGGATCACGATGGCGACCTGCGTCACCGGGGCATCTGTGGTCACCCTGTCCGACGGCACAGCCAGCGAAAACGAACGCTGGCGGACGCTCGCTGTGAATCGGTGCAGTGGCGACGCCTGGCCCATGACCCACGTCGTCGACACGGAGCCAGACGGCGCGTCCAGTCGCGGTTCGCAAGTGTCGTCCGCCGTCGACCAATACCGAGCGACGGCATCTCCTCCATAGACGGCTCGCTGATCTTGGCGATCTTCACACCGGTCGGCGACCTCGTCGTGGCCCATGTTTCCAAAGCCAAAACCAGCCGGATCGGACAGGATCTCGACAAGCTCATGGGACATGATCCGAGTGAAGTCGGCGAATGTACTCATGCAAGTGAGACTCGTTGGCAGCGCGGCAAAGTTTGGCACGTTGGATCCCGATGCATGCCAGCCCCTGACGATGCTGGTCGAGCACATCTCCGGGCCATTCGCAGGAAATAGAGTATCCGGGATCTTGGCAATCGGGATATCCGGGCTGAAGATGAGGTTCAGCTGAGGTGATGGATCCATGCCGTCGCGGTGGCAGTTCGCCAACGATCGAATCGTCGTCCATTCGAGCACTCCATTGTTTGCGTCTCTCAGCGCCGCATCCACACACTCCTGGCTCGCCACCGCACCGCCGAAGAATTGCGGCGGGTTGATGCCGGAGTACTGATAGAGCGAGTCGAAGTACGACGGCCATGCGGGCGCCATGAGTCGATCGGTGAACGCGTCGATCGACGCGCGAGAGAATCGCGCAGCGTCTGCCGGACGCTGCGTGGCCATGTTCTGCTCCCATGTTTGAGTGGCAGGTTTTCGAAACACATAGACGTTGGTAAACGCGCCATTGGTCACGACGGCGAGCTTGCTCGATTCGGTCGCGACCGGTTCCGCCCCGGGAACATCGCCTCGCGAGGAGCATCCTGCGGCGAACGAGCCGCATCCGATTGAGAGCACGAGGGCCGAGAGCGCACCCCGTTTAATGAGCATTGTCCGTTTCATGATTTTCTCCGAGGAAGACGAATGATGGTTGGATTCACTTCAGTGCGAATTCGCATTCGGACGACGCACTAAGCAGCGCCCGTGCCGCACGGCGATTCACACGAATTCGCTGGGATCGAGGGCGTCGCGCTCCACGACGGAACCGGGTGTGCGCGCGGTCGCACGAATTGAGCGGCTCAACTCGTGCGACCGTCGCCGCGACTGGCGGCTATCGACACCGCGATCGACACGCGTATCGGCGAAGGCGGTCGCGCGAAGCGTCGACCGCCGATCAGCGATTCGTTTCGCCACGCAGTCGGCTTCTCGCGCGCCTCCGCGCTCCCGCGAGCACAGCAGCGAGCGCAAGCCAGCCGAGGTCGGTCGACGAAGATCTGGTGCCTCTCACCGCAATCGAGCAGCCGCCCGAGTCCCCTGTCGAGGCAGATGGCGACACGCACGCGCCGTTCCTGTCGCAAACATTCGGGGATACGCAGGCGTCGACGGACGTGCAGCTGCGTCGGCAGGCTCCCGTGGAATCGCAGCGGTACGGCGCGCATTCTTCCGGCTTTCCGTCGGCAGATCTCGACGTGTGCCCGTCCGCATCGCAGGTCGCTCCGGATACGCAAACTCCACTGCTGCACTTCGTTCCGTTGACGCAGTCACCATCGCCGCCGCAGACCGTTTTGCACGCACTCGCCGCCGAGTCGCAGGTGTACGGATCGCACTTCTTCGTCACGGCGTCGGGGCAATTGCCCTTTCCATCGCAACTCGCCGGGAGCGTCTGTACACCGCTCACGCAGCTCGCCGACCGGCACTTCAGGAGCGAGCCAACGAACCCCGCGCACGTAGCGCGCGTCGTGCCATCGCACAGCGCGGCGGAGCACACGTTGCCCGATGCCGCACTCGAACACGCGGCGCGCGGCGCGACGGGAGCGCCGGAGACAGGGACGCAAGCGCCGAGGCCGCCCATCACGTTGCACGCCTCGCACTGCCCCTGGCAGGGGGCATTGCAGCAAACGCCGTCGGCGCAGATGGTGCTCGAGCACTGATTGCCACTCGTGCACGCGACACCGTTGGCGACCTTGGGGATGCACGTCCCAAGCTTGCAATACGCGGTCGCGATGCACTGGGTGTCGAGTGTGCACGAGTTGGGGCACGAGCCGTTCGCGCACAGGAAGTTGCGGCAGTCGACGCCGCCCGGGTCGTTCGCGCACGTTCCGCTGCCGCTGCAGAGGAGTCCGCGTGCCTTGTTGGTCATCGTGTCGCAGATGCTCGAGCCGCAAGACGTGCCCGGCGGATAGTAGAGGCGGCAGCCGCCGGCGCCATTGCACATGCCGTCGTGGCCGCAGCTCATGGGTCCGTCGATGGGGCATGCGTCGTTGTGCGGGTTCGTGTCGTCCTTCACCGGTCCGCACACGCCGTCCTGGGGCAACCCACCGTCCTGCGTCTGCTGGAGGCTCGCCGCGCATGCCACGCATCCGGAGTTGCACGCGGTGTTGCAGCAGAAGCCGTCGACGCAGGAGCCGCTCGCGCAGTCGCGGCAGCCCGCGACCTTGCAGTCGGCGCCTGCGGCTTGGTTGCATGTCGAGGCTTGGGCCTTGCGCGTTTGGCACGTGCCATTCGCGGCGCAGTAGTCGGCAGTCGCGCAGCCGGTGTCGGACGTGCATGTGGTCGGGCACGCCGCGTTGGCACCGTCGCAGACTGCCGCACCGCATGCGGGCGATCCGGGACTACCCGGCAGCGCCGGGGCGCAGGTGCCGAGACTGCCGCCAAGGTTGCAGGAGTCGCACTGTCCAGCGCACGCGGTGTTGCAGCAGTACCCGTCGACGCACTGGCCGTTGGCGCAATCGCCGTTGCCACCGGGACACGCCTGGCCGACCTTCTTTTTGCAGGCACCGGAGCCGTCGCACGTGCTCACTCCGGTGCACGTATCCGGATCGTCTGCATTCACGACTGCGGTACACGCACCGGTGCCGGCCGCGCAGGTCTTGCACACGCCGTTGCACGCAGCGGTGCAGCAGTTCTCGTCGCAAACGCCGGAGACGCATTCTGAGGGAGAGCCGCAGGCACTGCCGGGTGCGACGAAGGCGAAGAGCTCGGCGCTCGAGAGCGCGGCGTTCGCACTGTTGGCGCCGCCCACGATGAGCACCTTGCCTGAATTGAGCAGCGTCGCGGTGTGCGAGCGGCGGGCCGTCATCAAGGAGCCGATGAGCGCAAACGTGCCGGCGCCGCTCGGATCGAAGATCTCCGCGCTCGACAAGGGATTACCGGCGAAGCTCGACGAGCCTCCAACGACCAAGACCTTGCCCGCGGCGACCAGCGTTGCGGTGTGCCTTATCCGCGGAACTGCCATAGAGCCAGCAGCGGCAAAAACGCCGAAGCTGGTTACCTCGGCGGTCGACCAAAACGTGCTGCCGTTCCTCCCGCCATTGACGAAGACCTCGCCCGTCGCCAGGCGCGTCGCCACATGCTCTGCGCGGGCAGAGAGCATGGCGGGCGCGACGGTGAACGCACCCGTCGACGGGTCGTAGCGTTCCGTGCTCGGCTCTTCGCCGATCTGAGAGGAACCGCCGATGAGCAGGACGGTACCATCGGTACGCCGCGTTTCCGTGTGGCTGTGACGCCCCGTCACAAGCGAGCCGGTGGCTGCAAACGTCCCGAGCGCAGGGTCGTAGAGCTCTGCACTCGCGATGGGGAAGACGTCCAAGCCCCCGGCGATCAAGACCTTCCCTGAGGCGAGCAGCGTCGCCGTATGGTACGAGCGCGTTTGCGCAAGTGAGCCGGTCGGCGTGAAGGTTCCCGCCGTGGGATCGTAGAGTTCCGCGCTTGCCGAGCTGAAGCCGTTGAGGGTGCCGCCGCCGGCGAAAAGCACCTTGCCCGATGCGAGCAGCGTCGCGGGTGTCCAGCGCGCCGTCGCCAGCGCGCCAGTGGCGGCGAAGGTCCCGCTGGTCGCGTCATAGAGCTCCGCGCTCGACAGGTATGCGCTGCCTCCAAAGCCCCCGGCGACGAGGACCTTGCCCGAGTTGAGCAGCGTGGCGGAGTGCACGTACCTCGCAGTCGCGAGCGATCCCGTCGTCGTCCAGTTCGGATCGACGATCGCCGGATACGCGTCCGCGTGCCACGCGACGCGCACGCTGCAGCGCGCCGCGCCTGGCGAAGGCACCGCGCGGCCCCACGGCGGCGCAGGGTTGCCGTCGTACGCGCATCCTTCGATCGCGAGCTTCGCTTCGATGACCGCGCCGCGCGCGTCGATCACGTACGGCGGCGCCACACGCAGACGCGGCGCCCCGCTCGCATCGAGGAGCTCGAGGGTGTTGCTCACGAACCTGAGCGCCGCGACGCGCGACACGTCGACGTCGTACGCGATCGTTTCTCGCGACGGCCGATCCTCGAAGACGATGAAATCCTCGCTACCTTGCGCGTGCACGCGATGCACGACGTCCGCGCCCTCCAGTGCGGCGGTGTACAACGCGATACCTCCGGCGATCGCGATCGACGCGTCGCTCGCTCCACGGAGCGCGAACGACACGGCCACGCGCGTCGCGTCGTCCTCGAGCGTAACGGGATCGCTCGCGCGGAGCGGCAACATCACCGTCGCGGTCCTCGCCGCGCGCCTCTCCAACACGGGCACGATGGCCTTCGCGTGAGCATCGCTCACCTCGAAGCGCACCGTGCCGCCCCCGATGACCGCGCGTCGCTTCGTGTCCGTGGCGCCCGCGGCGCGCGACAAGGAGTCCGTCTCCGGCGCAGCTGGCCACGAGAAACGGGCGCGTAGCTCTTCGATACGCTCGCGCACCGCGTCCGATTCTCCGAGCGCGCTCGAGTCCGCAGGCGACGACATCCCCATCACCGAAGCGTCTGTCCCGGCAACGGGAGCCCCACGATCCGATCTGCAGCTTGCCACCGCGAGCGACGCGACGAGCGCGAACATCGCGGGGCGACACGATCTGTTTCGAAAAATGGTTCGCATCGAGGATGCAGTGAGCAGCGGACGTGCCACCCGCGACATCCGCCATTTCCCCTGCAAATGGAGAGGCGTTCGATGGGTTGGGCGGTCGCCGTTGCTCAACTTGTGCGGCGACATCCGCTCTCGCGGCCTCGAACCGTGCGACTCGGAGGGTGAGACGCGCTCGAACGCGCGCGATGATAGGGTGCGTGCGCGTGCTGCGGCCAGGGGACCTCGTCAACCACTTCACGATCGTGAAGTCGCTCGGCCGAGGCGGCATGGGCGAGGTGTACCTTGCGCGCGATTCGCGCCTCAATCGAAGCGTCGCGCTCAAGGTCGTGCGCGTGAAGCTCGACGCGATCCCCGATTCGACCGGGAGCAAGAGCAGCGAGGGCGCCTCGCGCCTCATGCGCGAAGCACAAGCGGCCGCCGCGCTCGAGCATCCGAACGTCGTCACGATCTACGAGGTAGGCGAGGTCACCGAGCCGGACGGCGAGAAGCTTCCGTTCATCGCGATGGAGCTGGTGAAGGGGAAGCCGCTGCGCGCGTACTGCGGCGACCTCTCGGTACCGCTCGACGAGCGCGTTCGATGGGTGACCGACATCGCGCGTGCGCTCGCCGCGGCACACGCCACCGGGTTAGTTCATCGCGACATCAAGCCCGAGAACGTGATGATCCGCGACGACGGCGTCGTGAAGGTCCTCGACTTCGGGCTCGCGAAGCGCTCGTCGCGCGCGGGCATCGCGTCGTCGTCGTCGACCGACGCGCAAGTGCTTCCGAGCATCACGGCGAAGGGGATCGCGGTGGGAACCCCGTACTACATGGCGCCCGAGCAGATGCGCGGCGAGCTGCTCGACGGGCGTGCCGACCAGTTCGCTTGGGGCGTAGTCGCGTACGAGTTGCTGTCCGGAAAGCCGCCGTGGGGGAGCGACGTCAACGCGCTCGAGCTCGTATCGAGGCTCCTCACGGAGCATCCGCCGCCGCTCACCGAGGTGTGCCCCGACGTCTCGCCGAACGTCGGCGCGGCGGTGATGCGTGCGTTGTCGAAGCGGCGCAGCGAGCGATACGAGTCGACCGCGGATCTGTTGCGCGAGCTGGGCGCGGCGTCCATCCCACCGAAGCGGCAAATCGTGCTGTCCGCCGCCGATCCCTCCGCCCGTTCCATCGCGTCGAACGAAACCGTGCCGAGCTCGGTGCGCGCACCCGCTCCGCAGGTCGCCGAGGAACCGGCTCCGCGGGTATCCGCGGAGGGACCTCGCAAGAGATCGCCGTGGCCTCTCGTCGCGATAGGGATGATCGGGGCCGCCGCGCTCGTCGTCACCGTGCGCGCCGCGTTCAAGCGAGATAGTGCACCGGCTCGGGCGTCGGCGAGCGCTGCTTCGTCGACACCGGCGGAGTGCCGCGCGCACACCGAATGCGTGAGGAAGAACGGAGGCAAGCCCGCCGTATGCAACGCCGGCCGCTGCGCGCTCGTCGAGTCGGAAGAGTGTACGCCGCAGTTCGAGGCTGCCGACTTGGAGAGCGACGACACCGTGTGGATCGGAACGATGTTTCCGATGACGGGTCCAGAAGCCGACGTGTTCGGGACTGGTGAGCTTCGCGGAGTCGATCTCGGACGCCGAGACTTCGCGCAAGCCATGGCGGGCTTCAAGGGATATGGCCCCACTGATCGACACCGGCCCATCGCGCTCGTCGCTTGCGACTCCGCCAAGGTCGTAGAGCGCGGCGCGCGCCACCTCGTGGAGTCCGTCGGCGTGCCCGCCGTGATTGGATTTCACCGATGGAAAGACATCGTCGAGCTGGGCCCCTCGCTGCTCTTCCCGAACGACGTGCTGCTCATGACACCAATGAGCACGAACCCCGCGGTCACCACGCTTCCACGGAGCGGTCAGCGGCTCGTTTGGCGGACGACGTACAGTGCCGCGCAGACCGCGGCACCGTTGGGGGCGTTCGTGGAACGAGTTCTGGAGCCCCGCATCCGCGCGCAGTCGCCGACCGGCGCGAGGCTCCGCGTCGCGCTGCTCCGAAGGCCCGCCGACCTCGCCTTCAGCGAAGGAATCTTTCGCACGCTGCGCTTCAACGGGACGAGCGCGCTCGAGAACGGTCGCGACTACCAGGAGCTCGTCCTCGATCCGAGCGTGCCGAGCGACGCAGCGCGCGTCGTCGGCGTTCTCTCTTCGTTCTCGCCCAGCGTCGTCCTGTTCATTGGCGGCGACGAAATCGTCGACGGCATCGTAGAGCCGCTCGAGCGCACGTGGCCGCAGCCGCACGCACGGCCGATCTTCGCGTCGATGAGCGTTCTACCTCCGCGCGCGTTCCAATTCATCGGCGCGAGCGAGGAACGCCGACGACGATTCTTCGGTCTCACGAATGTGTCGACGACTCAGAACAACGCGCGCTTCGTCATGCACTACAACGCTACGTTCGGGACCTCGATCTCGCGCACGGTTTGTCCGAACGCTTCGTACGATTCGTTCTATCTCTTGGCGTACGCGATGCACGCGGCGGAAAACGGACCGCTCACCGGCTCCTCGCTTTCGCGCGCGCTCGCGCGCTTGCTCCCGCCGGGCAAGCCGTTGGACGTCGGCCCGCTCGGAATCTTCGACGCGGTGAGCACGCTTCGCGCGGGCCAGAACATCGATCTGAATGGCGCCATCGGAAAGCTGGACTTGGATCCGCAGACCGGCGAGGCGCCCGTGGACTTCGTTATCCTATGCGTCGACAGGGACAGCAAGGGTCGCGCGTTCGACACGACGGAATCCGGTCTCTACTACGACGCGTCGGCACGCGAGCTTCGCGGAGCGATGCACTGCCCTTGATCTCAGGTCCCCGGGAAGCGCTGCGCCGAGCAGCCCGGGCACATGGGATCCCACTTCACGTACTCGTGCGCGGCGTCGATGCCCACCATGCACGAATCGACGGTCACGTCGCCGGTCGTAGAGAACGACTGCGAAAACACCGGGCTGGTTGCGGCGTATGTGGTGACCTTGGTGTCGACGGTGGCATCGCCCTTCGGGCAGACGCTGTAGACCCACCATTCGGTCGCCCTCTTCGTCCGCGGAGCATACGCCTTCGGCGCCGAGCACCCGCGGCTCTTCAGCGACTGCTCCAAGTCGATCACATGCGCGTCGAGCGTCGGAAAGAGGGTCGGGTCGTCCGACGCCCAGATGTTGAAGCTCTGGTAGCAGCACACGGCGGTGGTGCACGTCGTCGGAACGTACCCCGTGTTGCCCCACGCATCCGCAACGGGGGCGGTCTCCTCCGGGCACGTCCCCTCGATGATGCAGCGACGTCGCAGCGCGTCGTCGCTCTGCCCCGTTGCCTCGTGGTCCGGCGCGGCTCCACAGGCGACGAGGATGATTCCGCCCAAAGCGGCAGTGACACCGAGCGAGAACGACTTGAGCGAGGCGATGTTCATGAGCGGCTCCTTGGGGTTCGCGAGGCCATAAGCAGCAGCCGTGCCAAGCACGCATCTCACGAAGACACTGAGGATTTCAGGACCGCGGATCCCACCGCCGCGCGAGTTGAGCAGAACGCGCCGCGCAAGTTGAGCGGCGTATCACGGCTCGTCTTCGCGTTTTCGCGGTCGCGCGATCGCATAGTCGTCGAGTCGCTGAACGAACGTCCGGCGCGGCATCCCGAGCAGCTTCGCGGCTTGCGTCTGGTTCCCAGCGCATCGTTCGAGCGCGGCGATGATGCGCGAGCGCTCGTCGTCGGGCGACGTGCTCGAAGCTTGCGACGGCATGGTATCGCGACGGGTCATCTGATCGAGAGGCAGGTGCTCGAGCCGCACCGTCTCTTGCCCCGCGAAGAGCACCGCGCGATCGATGACGTTCTTGAGCTCGCGGATGTTGCCCGGCCAGGCGTGCTTCGCCAAGAACCCGATCACCTCGGGCGACAGCTCGGGCGCGGCGTGTCCGAGCGGCTCGGCGGCGCGTCCGGCAAACATTCGCGCGAGCGGCTCGATCTCGTCGACGCGCTCGCGGAGCGGCGGAATTTGGATCGCGACGGCGTTCAAACGGAAGAACAAATCGCGACGGAAGCGGCCCGCTTCGATCTCCTTTTCGAGATCGCGGTTCGTGGCGGAGAGAAAGCGCGCGTCGATGGATCGCGGCTTGAGGGCGCCGACGCGCATCACCTCGCGCTGCTCGAGGACGCGCAGCAGCTTGGCCTGCAACGTGAGCGGCATCTCGCCGACCTCGTCGAGGAACACCGTCCCGCCCTGCGCCGATTCGAGGAGGCCTTCCTTCGCCTGCACCGCGCCCGTGAACGCGCCGCGCTCGTGACCGAAGAGCTCGCTCTCGAGGAGCGCCTCGGAGAACGCCGCGCAGTTGATGCTGACGAGTGGCGCCTTCGCCCGCGCGGACTTGTCGTGGATCGCGCGCGCCATGACTTCCTTGCCTACGCCGGTCTCGCCGAGGATGAGGACGTTGATCTGGCTCGACGCGAGGCGCTCGATGATCGGCGCGAGGCGCCCCATCGCGCCCGCGGCCGGCTTGCTGCTGGAGGGCGCTTCGCGCGCTTCGGGGAAGGCTTCGGCTTGCACCTCGAAGGGCATCCCGAGCGAGCGGGCGGGCGCGTCGAGCGCGCGGACGCGTTCATGCGCGTCGTCGAGGGATGCGTCGACGAAGAGAATCTCGTAGCCGCCGAGCCCGTTGGACGCGAGCACGTCACGCTCGCGCAGGATCTGTTTGATCGCGCGATCGACGAGATCGATCCGGCGGGCTTCGATCGCGAGATCGTCGGCCCGCACGGTCGCCGTCACCGCTTCGACGCTGGGCGCGGTCATCTCGAACCGGACGCGCACGATCGCGAACCGGGTGCGCTCGCGCCGCGAGCGCGCGCGTTCTTCCTCGAGCCGCGCGTGGAAGGCTCTCTGGCTGAGGACGTGGCCCGGACGCGCTTCGGGCGCGGCGTCGCGGTTTACGCTCACCGCGCTCGATCCCATCGTGACCATGACGCCGATCGGAAGGTCGACGGCGACGTTCGGCGTGAGGCGTCTCTCGCCGAGCACGGTGCCGTTCATGCTCCCCAAGTCGATGATCTCGACGTGGTTCCCGGCCCTGCGCACCACCGCGTGCCTTCGCGACAGCTTCTCGTCGTCGATGCGCACCTCGCAGTCCTCTCCGCGGCCGAGCGTCACCTCGCCCGCCGGCGGCAACGGAGTCGCGGCGACACCATTCGCATTCATGACGACGACGACGTACGAAGACACGAACATTCCTCGGGGCGGAACCTAGTGGAGCGACCGCGCGCGAGCAACGGGCGCCTTCGCGAACGTGGGCTAGCATGGCGGCGGCGCCGTGGGTCAACGAACGAGCGCGTACACGAACACCTTCGCTTGCGGTTGCGAATCAAACGGGATGGTAAGCCCTTCGTCGAGCAGACGATCGCCCGTCACCGTCCACGACGCGCCGCCGTCTTGATCGCTGACTCGATAATTTCTGCCGCGCAACAGCCCGACGGGATGCACGAGCATCGACCGTTGGGGGCAGCTTCGACGCCGGAAAGCTTGAACCAACCCCTGGCCGAGATCGGTGCGATCGTATTGCCACGCGACGCAGACGGTTTCGTCGTTCGTCGTGCCGCTCAGCGGAGTGAAGTCTCCGAGAAATAGCTCCCGTACCGACGCGAGCTGATCGAGAAGCGGCGGGAAATTGGCCCAATCCGACGACGTGGCACGATAGAAGTCGAGCGCGAGAACTTGGTGGTACCCAAGTCCGCTCCTCATCCGATACGCGTCTTCGGAAGGTGTGCCTCGCGCCGTGCCGATGCCCGTGATGGGAAGCCAGCGCGAGATCCCAAACGTGTGGTTTTGCTGACCGGTTGGGTCCCAGAGATAGTCGGTCCGGGTGAGAACGAATGCGCGACGCAACATCTCGATGTCGATTCGCCGACCGCCGGATGAACAGTCGTCGATGATCAGGTTCGGGTGGTCCTGCTTTAGCTCGTCGAGGTACGTGTACAGTCCCGTGACGTGTTGGATTTCGGTAATCCCGTCGCGCTCACCGCGCGGGTCCAGGCGCAGGTCTTCGTTCTGCCAGAACCCGAGCGGGAACATGTTGAAGTCATGGCGGTAGACGTCGATCCCGACGTGCGCAATTGTCTCGGAGACCTTCGTTCGCAGCCACTCGCGCGCGGCCGGATTTCCGAGGTTTAGAAGCTTGAACTGCGAATCGCGCATATAGTCGAGCTCCCTCAGCGGGAACGAGGCCGGCGCGTCGAGAAGCCACTCGGGATGATTCCGAGCGAGCCACGTCGAGGGCATGACGCGCTCGGGTTCGAACCAGAGCGCAAAGCGAAGGCCGCCCTCGTGAGCGAAGTCGGCGACCGGTTTTAGGCCGTTCGGAAATCGCACCGGGTCCGGGTCGAAATTGCCGACTCCGAGCGACCAGCCGTTGACGGCGGAGGACGGGCTCTCGGTCCATCCGGCATCGATCCACCAGGTATCGATCGTGGGCCACGCAGATTTCCCATGCCACCACGCGTGCGGCGCAAACGAACCGTCGCCGTTCGACGACGCAATGGTGTGTCGCCCCCAATCGGAATGACAGCCCAGATCGGTTTTCCCATCTCCGTTGTAGTCGCCGAGCTCGAGGTGAGCGGGATCGCACCACGGCGACGTGCCGTTCCACCACGTGCGGGGTGAGAACGTTCCATCGCCGTTCGAAAACGCTACGAGATGCTCCCCCTGATCGGAATGGCAACTGAGATCGAGCTTGCTATCGCCATTGTAGTCACCGAAATGCAAATGATTTGGGTCGCACCACGGCGACGAACCGTTCCACCATGCGCGCGGTGAGAACGTCCCGTCGCCGTTCGAGAACGCGACCACGTGTTGCCCCTGGTCGGAATGGCAACTCAGATCGAGCTTCCCGTCGCCGTTGTAGTCGCCGAACTTCAAGTGATTCGGATCGCACCATGGCGATGAACCGTTCCACCATGCGCGCGGCGAAAACGTCCCGTCGCCGTTCGAGAAGGCGACAGCGTGTTGGCCTTGCTCGGAATGGCAACTGAGATCGCGCTTCCCGTCGCCGTTGTAGTCGCCGAACTTCAAGTGATTCGGGTCGCACCAACTCCCCGCGACGTGATTGATGCCGTCGCGCATGTTCATTTCGTTACGCACTTCGAACGCATCGCCCGTGAGGGCGGCGTCGCCCGATGCTGCGATCGGAGGCCGTTGCAGCGTCCCGCCAACGCGTGGAGCGTAGTGCGCCAGGAGCAGACGTCGAAGGAGCGCTTGACCACGCGACTCGTCAGCTCCATTCCAAAAGAGAAGAAGCACCGACGGCGTTCGAATCTCTTCGCCGGGATGAAGACGCAGATGGGTCCGCTCCATCCCTGCCTGCACCCGAGGAGTCGAAGTTCCGGCGCGCGCGAACGCCAGTTTCCACTGCCCTGTCCAACCGACCGCGCCTGCGAGCCCATTGCCGTCGGGGTAGGCGAGATTGAAAAACGGAAGCGCGCCGCGATCGAGGAGCGCACCTGGTGCGGTCTCTCCGCCGGCGTCGTCAGTCACCGGCGGTCGGTAAAGGCCGCTCGACGGCAATCCGCCAAACGGCTTGAGAATCGCCTCGCCACCCGGCGCAAGAAGCTGAACGTCCGGTTGAAAATCGGTTACGGCCGCCGAGCTGCCAAACGCGTTGGAGAGACGATAGCTGCGCGACGTCCTGGTACCGCCGGCAGCGATATCGAGAGGGAGAATGTTTTCGAGAATCGAGCTGTCGGCTGTTCCGGTGTTCTTGAATCGAACGAACCATTCGGCCGCCGAAAAGTCAGAATACTCGGTGATGTCGACCCGAACTTCGAGCCCGCTCGCCGGGTCACGATAGAGGATCTCGCGCCGTGTACTGTGCGCGTCGGTGCGCGTCGGCGAGACGGACCGCGGCCACGACGAGAGAACTGCCGACGACGTCACGCCGCCGTAGCGAAAGGAGAACGGCTCGTGCCCCGGCTGGTCGAATTTTTGGGACGCCCAGAGAAGCGGCGACTCGCTTTGGGAAACGACTTCGCTTGAAACCGTTGCGTCGCTCGTGCGGTGGCACGACGCGAACGCCAGAAGAAGCGTCAGTGGGAAGATGGAAGCGGTGGAATGGTTTGCAGCGTTCCGCATTGTAGCCTCGTTCGACTTCGATCGTGGTCGCGACCACCACCTCAGCAACCGCCACAGTTGCGTCGCAGGCAGGCATGCAGCCTCGCTAAGCAGCGCTCGTGCCCGCGTGCACATGTGCGTCGATTCGCATCGATTCGTGGGGAATCGACGGCCTCTTTCGCTTTGACGGCCACGCGCGGTCCTGTGCTGTCGCGCAACTTGAGCGGCTCGAGTTGCGCGACGTCGCGCGATCCGAGCCCTCTACCGCGCGAGCTCGATGACAGCGACCGCGTTCACGGCGAGGTCGACGCGCACCACCCCGCTCGCGCTCACGGGCGTGTCGACCTGCGTGACGTCGGTGCTCCGGAGCGCATCGGCCTGAAGCATGTGCACGGTCCCTTTGAAGCTACCGGGCGGAAGCGCGATCGTGACCGTCGTCGCGCCGGTCGCGTCCACGCGTCGGTCGAGCAGGAGGATGGCGACGCCGCCACTCGTCTTCACCGCCAGGGCCTCGATGTCCGGGAGAACCTCGGGCGTCGGCACGGCGCTCCCCGAGAGCGTCGTCGCGAGGAGGCGCATGACGGCGTAGCCCGGCTTTTTCGCGTGCGACGCACCGAGCAACGCCGCCGCGTTCGCGAACGGCTCGTTCGGATCGTCCTCGATCAACACGTGACGAAGCACCATCGACGCGCCCGTCTCGATGCCGACGCGCACGATGTCGGCGGACGCGACGACGTTCATCAGCGTGTCGCCGCCGCCGAGGAATCCGTACTCGGTGATGGCGATCCCCTTCGCCGGCGCGATCGCCTTCAAGTCGCGAATCGTCTTCTCGAGCCGCGCGCCGAGCCTGACGCGCGAGTCGCTGAAGCCGAGATCGTACGGATGGAGCACGAACAGATCGAACGCGCCGCTCGCGTCGGACACGAGGCGCGCGCTCCACGCGTCGCCGCCGGTCTTTCGGTCGAAGTCGCCCGCTTCGTGCGCCGCGTCGCTCGCGCCGTCGAAGCTCGCGTACGCGGGCGCGGCGATTTGGATCTTCGGATCGATCGCGCGCACGAGCGCGGCGGTCGCGACGAGCTGCGCGGCGTAGTCGGCGGCCGTCGTCGGGATCGCTTTGCCTGCGACCCACCGCTCGTCCTGATGAAACTGCGACGCGCGTCCGCACGAGACGGCGGGCCCGACCGCGAGATCGAGGTAAGGCTCGTTGCCGACCTCGACGATCGACACACCCCACGCGGCGGCGTGACCGTCCGCGACGCGCTTCGCCGCCCAGTCGCCGCTCGTGCCCCAGTCGGTTCCGTCGCCGTCGACGCCGAGCTTCACCGCCGACGCGGGATCACCGTTCGCGTACGCGATCATCGCTGCGGTTCGCTGCGGAGAGCCGTCGACCCACGGCGCGACGAGCGTCACCTCTGCGGCGAGCTCTGCGGCGAGCGCGAGGAATTCGGCGAGTCCGTACGTCGTCGCGTCCGTCGCGCCGGTGAACGCATCGCACTGCGGCTTGCGTTGCGCGTACGGACCGATCGCCTCCTCGAAGCGGTAGCGCATCGCGCGCGTGCCGCCGGGAAAACGGAGCGCACCAACACGGAGGTCTCGCACGAGCGCGAGCACGTCGGCGTTCGGCGACTTCGTCGCCTCGCTCCACAGCCCGAGACCGCCGCGCGACCACACCGCGTTGTGCCCGAAGTGATGCGCGAGGACGGGGACGGTCGTGGGTGAGTCCCACTGAGGCGACAGCGTGTGCGCGTCCGGCGGCGACGACGTCGACGAGCTTCCGCACGCGACGACGAGACACACGACGGTCGCGAGGGGCGACGTACGCACGCCCCGAACACTAACTCATTCCGGTGCGCGGTTACGGAGTCACATCGCTCCGCGAATCGCGATCCCCGTCGTCCCTCGGTTGTTCGGGCACGCGGTCTTCGCGGCGCTCCACTTCGACATCGCGTTGAGACCCGTCGTGGTGACCGGCCTACGTGCACGGCGGCCCGCTCCTCGACGGCGGAGCGGGCGACGCCGGTCCCGGCTGAGTAGCCGCTATCCCTTCTTCGGCATCTCGTGGAGCGCAAACGCGGCGCCCTGCGGATCCATCAGCTGCGCGATGCGCGCGCCGCCCGGGATGTCCATCGGACCGTTCATCACCTTCGCGCCACGCTTGGTCGCGCGCGCGATCGCGGCGTCGAGATCCTTGGTCTCCGCGTAGTAGAGCCACGCCGTCGGCATCGGTGCGCCTTTCGGGATCGTCATCATCCCGCCGATGCCTTCGTCGCCCATCCCGAAGACTTGGTAGATGCCCATCGGACCGGTGTCCATTTCCTGAATCGACTTCCACCCGAAGAGCTCGGAGTAGAACTTGAACGCGCTGACGCGGTCGCTCGTCATGAGCTCGCGCCAACAGAACTCGCCCTCCTTCGTCGCGTCGTGTGCCTCCATCGCGGCCTTCGGTTGGAAGATCGAGAGCGCCGCGCCTTGCGGATCCGCGATGACGGCGAAGCGACCGACGTCGGGAATGTCCGACGCCTCCTTGTAGATCTTGCCGCCGAGCTTCGTCGCGAGCGTCGCGGTCGCATCGACGCTCTCGACGCGCACGTTGCCGATCCAGTGCGGCGGCGCCCCCATCTTCTTCGCCTGATCCGGGAGCTTCATGTTTCCGCCGAGCGGCCCCTGGCTGCCGACCCACATTGTGTAGTCGTCGCCGGTTCCGAACGGCTGCGTCTTCCAGCCGACGACCTCGGTATAGAAGGCGATCGCCGCCTTGGGATCGTCGGTGAGGTGCTCGTACCAAACGAACGTGCCGATCTTCGAGTCTGCCATGTGCGTCTCTCCGGATTCGCGCTCGCGTCGCGCGTGGGCTGGTTTCGAAGCGTGAGAGGATGCGACGGCTCCCGGGCGTTTGGCAACGGTCAGCCGAGGGAAGGTCGCGGAGGCCCGTCGCGTAGGACGAGCCATGAAGCTCGGACTCGCCTTCGCATTCGTCGCGCTCACCGCCGCCACCGGATGCTCGTCGAGCGGAGGCACCACCACGACCGGCGGCAGCGGCAGCACGTTCGATCCGCTGTACAGCGCGCCGCACAACGCAACCGCGACCGCGGGCGACGTGCATGGTCTCTGGGGCGGGAGCACGAGCGTCGACGGGATCATCTTCGACTTCCGATTCAGGTTCGCGTCGGGCGACATCACGCTCGCGAACCGCTGCAAGTTTCCTGACGGCTCGTCGCTCACCGTCGGCGCGACGTCGGCCGCGCGCATCACCGATCACGACGTGACGATGCTCGAGAGCAAGTCGGATCACGGCGCGCTCGGCAACGACAAGTGCAACGTCGACATCAAGCCCGGCGCGTACACGTACCTCATCAATGATCTTCAGCTCACGCTCAGCGCGCCCGATGGCAGCGCGCTCTCGATGGTGAAGATCACCGACTGAGCGTCGGCCGCACGTTCGACGTTTGAAACACGTCGAGCGCGACGCCGTCGATTCTCGCTATTCGAAGAGCGTGCCGTGCAGCGTGCGGACTGCCTTTTCGACGTCCGCGTCGTCGATCACCATCGAGAAGTTGATGCTCCCGACCGCGTAGCTCACCATCTCGACGTTGACGCCGGCGCCTGCGAGCGCGCCGAGGATCTTCGCGCCCGTTCCCGCGCGACGGGGCAAATGATGACCGACGATCGCGAGGATCGTCTTGCCCGTCGCGACGCGGCACTCGCCGAGCGTTCGCAGATCCTCCGCGGCGCGCTGCAGCGGCTCGGCATCGCCCGCGCTGAGCGAGACGCTGATTTCGGACGTCGCGACCATGTCGACGACGATCGAATGACGCGACGTCGCTTCGAAGATCCGCGCGAGAAATCCCGTGTGCGCGAACATCCGCGGCGAGCTCACGGTGAGAATGCTCTGCCCCTCTTTGTACGCGATGCTCGTAACGGCGTCGTCGCGCGCGCCGGGCGCTTGCTCGATGACGGTGCCTGGATGATCTGGGCGGTTGGTGTTGAGGACGCGCACCGGGATGTTCCGCTTCATCGCCGGGATGAGCGTCTCCGGATGAAGCATGCGGCTGCCGAAGTACGCGAGCTCCGCGGCTTCGTCGAAGCTCATCGTGGGAATGTTCTTCGCGGCCTTCACGACCGCGGGATCGGCGCTCATCACGCCGTCGGTGTCGCTCCAGATCTCGACCTCGTCCGCGCCGAGCGCCGCGGCGACGAGCGTCGCGGTGAGATCGCTTCCGTTGCGTCCGATGGTGGTGATCTCGCCCGCTTCGTTCTTCGCGACGAAGCCGGTAACGATCGCGACGACCCCCGGCGGTACCTTCTCGGCGAACGCGGCGCGCATCCGCGCTTCGTAGTCTTCGACCGGGCGCGCTTGCCCGAAGCTCGCGTCGGTGATGAACCCGAGATCGAACACGTCGTACGCGCGCGCGTCGAGGCCGCTCCGCGCGAAAAAATCGGCGAGGACCCGCACGGCCATCCGCTCGCCGAAGCTTGCGATGTAATCGAGGCTGCGCGGGCTCAGCTCTTTGACGAGACGAACGCCGCGGAGCAGGTCTTTGATCTCGCCGAAGAACGGCGCGAGCACGTCGTCGGCCACGCCGAGATCGCGCGCGATCGCCCGCTGCTTGCCGATGACCGACGCGCCCGTCTCCGCTTCGCCGCGCGCCGCCGTGCGACCCGCTTCGATCAGCGCGTTGGTGATCCCTTTGTGCGCCGACGAGATGACGATCGGCTTTCGCGCGACGCGACCTTTGACGATCCCGAGCACGCGCTCGATCTGTTTGCGATCCGCGACCGAGCTCCCGCCAAACTTCATCACCAGCATGGCGGCGCACTCTAGCGCCGTTTCAGCGTTCGCTCACCCGAAGCGAGCACGCAACGACGTGAGCACCTTGCCGAGCCGCAAGTAGATCGGCGTCTTGCTCTGCTCGTTCTTCGGCTCGTACGGATCGGTCAGGTACGGCACGTACATGCTGCGACGCAGGCTCTTCGGTCCCGTGAACGGCGAGCCCTGCACGCGATGCCACGTGCGACCGTCGTGCACCGTGAGATCGCCCGGCAACGTCTCGACCGCGATCTCGTGCGGGTCGGGCTTGTTGCCGATGAAGTACGGCTTCTTGAAGCACATCGAGAGGAAGCCCTGCTTGTGGCTCCCCGGAAGAATGCGAAGTCCGCCGCTCTCCTTCGTGCACGTGTCGAAGTGGAGACCGACGTTGAGCATCTGCTTCGGCATGCGAAGGTAGAAGAGATCGCGAAGCCCGTCGGTGTGCCAGCCGAGGTTGGGACGCGCGCTTCCCGGCATGCGGAGGTAGCGGTTGAAGACGACGCCGTCTTTCTCTTCGTCGCCGACGCGCGTGTTCTTTCCGATGAGATCGCGCACGGGCTGAAAGCGTTCGTCGCGGACGAAGCGTTTGATCTCGTCGGAGAAGACCGTCGTGAACGGGAAGCGCTGGATGAGCGGACGCCCGTCGCGCGCGCGGCCGGAGAAGAGCGGAATGCCGTTGACGCTCTCGCGTCCTTCCTTGATCCACGTCTCTTCGATGCGATCGATCTCCGAGAGGATCGTGTCGACCTCGCGCAGCTTCGCGACTTGCTCGAAGACGAGGAAGCCGTGCTCGTCGAGGAACGCGCGCTGCTCCGGCGTGATCTCGCGACCGAGCTTGAAGCGCGTCGAGAGCGGGAGCTTTGCGGACGGTGAGCGGACGAAGACGGTGGGCGCGGCGATGAACCTATCGGTTTGCATGTTGGGGCTCACGAAGGGCTGTGGGGACCGGGCGTCCCGAGGATGAGGCGACAGGCGACGTCGACGAGGTGGCGTTCGACGCGCGCGTGGGCGGCACGTCCGGCAGAGCCCGCGACGACGCCGAGCTCTTCGTCGCCTTGCACCGAGTAGCGCGCGACGAGGAAGACGACGCTCTGCAGCGGGAGGCGGAGATCCGCGGGGCGGCGTCCGGCGAGCGCGCCGAGTCCGCGCGACGCGAAGTCGAGGAACGCGACGAGCGACTTGCGACCGCGCGGCGGAAGCTTGCCCGCGGCGACGCTCATCCGGAGAAGGAGACGCACGGCGACCTGGTGTGCGCGCGCGAAGCGATATCCGGTGACGACGGCGCGCTCGATGAGCTCGGCGGGAGAGCCGGTGCTCGCGAGCTCGGCCTCGAGCGCCGCGCCCATCGCGCCGAGCTCGGTGTAGACGGTGTCGATGCACGCCTCGTAGAGATCGTCTTTGCTGCCGAAGTAGTGGTGGACCATCGCGAGCGAGACGCCCGCGCCGGCGGCGACGTCGCGAACCGATGCGCCATCGAGTCCGACGTCGGCGAAGAGCGTGCGCGCGCTGTCCAAGATTCGGCCCTTGGTGGCTTCGGCGTCGGCGTGGAGAGGGCGTCCCATCGAGGTGACCTAGATATAATCAATCGTTTGATTAGTTCAAGGGCGCGGACGTCGATTTCGCTGATCGAGCCGAATTCACGGCGAGTTGACGATCCCGCGCGTGCGGTCTTCCAAGGCCGCGACGAGGACTTCGTACCCCTCCATGTTGGCGAGGAGCCAATAGCGACCGCGCCACGGCGGCGACGGAAGGAGGCGGACGAGGACGCGATCGCGGACGAGGAAGCGGCGGACGTGCACGTGCGCGACGTCCTTCCATGCGAAGGTGTGCGAGCGGGCGTGCGCGGCGAAGGTGATCGCGTCGTCGTCCCAGGTGACGCTTCGCGGGAAGTGGAGCGTCGCGATTCCCCACGCGAGGACCGTCACGATGCCGGCGCCGAGCGCGATCGTGAACGCGCTCGGCGTGCCGGTCGCGAGGACGATGAGCGCGAGAAGGAGCACGATGTCCTGCGCGGCGACGGCGACGCGCGCCCCGGGCGAGACGTACGCCGCGCGGTTCACCCGAGGAGCTTCGCGATTTTTTCGACGTCCGCGTCGATGCCGATGCCGGTCAGAAACGAGAGCGTCCGCACGATCGGCTTGCCGCGCGTGTCGTCGACCTCGGTCGTCGAGACGATGACGTCGTAGGCGCTCGCCTTGCTGCCGACCTCCGATGCTTTGCACTGATCGATCTTCACGTCGATCCCGCGAGCGCGGAGCATCTCTTCCAGCTTGAGCGCGACCACGGTCGATGTGGCGATCGCGGTGCCGCACGCGACGAGGATCTTCTTCATGCGCGCGAGGATATCGCTTGGGCGGCGGCGACGCAGTCTTCGCGTGTCGACGCGGCGAGCTTGCGCCGGATGCGCGCGACGCAAGAAGGCGCGACGCTGAGCGCGTCGACGCCGACACCGACGAGCGCGAGGGCAGCGTCTTCGTCGGCGGCGATCTCGCCGCACACGGTCACGGATCGCTTGGAAGCGTGCGCGGCGACGACGACGCGACGGATCAAGTCGAGGAGCGGCGCGTCGAGCGCACGCCTCCCCTCCGCCAGGCGATCGACTCCGAGCGCGAGCGCGGCGAGATCGTTGGTGCCAACGCAGACGAAATCGGCCGCAGCGGCGATCTCGCGCGCGTCGTCGACGGCTCCCGGTGTTTCGATCATCGCGCCGACGGGGACCGAGTCGTCGGCGAGACGCGCGCGAATCTCGGCGACGTCGCGCGCGGATCGAACGAGCGGCAAGAGCACGCGCAACTCGGCTCCTGCACGCCGCGCGGCGACGATGGCGTGGAGCGCGGACGTGAGCACGCGCTCGTGATGAAAGAGGAGCTCCATCCCGCGCGCACCGGGCGCCTCGGCGGGCGGCGCCATCCACGCGAGCGGCTTGTCTCCACCGGCGTCGAAGAGGCGAACCGTGACTGACTCGTTGCCCGCGCGACGCGCGACGACGACGAGCGCGATCTCGAGCTCGCGCTCGCTCGGACACGCGCCGCGCCCTGCGAACGCGAGCTCCGTGCGAAAGAGACCGATGCCCTCGGCGGCGCGTGGGACGCGCTCGTGTAGCGAGCCGATGTTCGCGCGGACCGCCACAGACAGATGCGCGAGCGACGTGCGCTCGTCGTCGTCGCGCGACGCCATCCGGATCGCTCGCCTCGAACGCGCATCGGCGACCAGCGTCGCGCTCGGTGCGTTCCATACCCGCGCCGACGACGCCGTCGTGTCGACGACGATGGACTCGCCGTGCCCGATCGCCGCGACGACGTGCGACGGAACGAACGCGAGCGGCACGTCACGCCCGCGCGCGAGGATCGCCGCGTGCGACGTATGTCCATACCCGCTCTCGTTGCTCGCGACGATGCCGACGATGCGCGCCGGGAGCGACGCGACCACCGATGGCGGCAAGTCGTCGGTGACGAGGATGATGTCGTCGTGACGATCGCCCGCTAGCAACGCGAGCGCGGCCCGTAGCCGGTGGACCTCCCCCTCACGTCCCGCGAGCGCCGCCACGAGCCGCACGCCCGCGTCGAGGATCAGATCGCTCGCGGCCGTCGCCGAGCTGCCGGCGGTCTCGGCGTAGACGGCCTCTTCCGCAGACCTTCCCATCTCGACGTGCGCACGGAGGAGCGGCGCGAGCGAACGAAGGATCTCGATCTCCGGCGCAAAGAGCTCGGACTCCGCCTCCGGCAACGCCGCCACGAGCAGCGCGACGTCGCTCTCCGCCGAAGCGAGCGCGTCTGCGAGACGCCCGCGCTCGGTCTCCACGTCGTTGGTCGCGGGTGACCCCGGCGACGATACGCGCGCCTCGAGCCGCGCGAGCACGACCGCGCGCCCGATCGCGATCCCCTCGACCGCCGCGGCTCCCATCTCGGGCACGAGGTCCGCATCGAAATTGCGTTCGACGAATCGGGCGAGCAGCTCCTCCGCCGCGGCCGCATCGTCACCGATGGCGACGATCTCGATCTCTTCGCCACGCGCGGCGCCGAGCGCGAGCACCGCGAGGATGTCCTTCCCGTTCGCAGTGCGTTCGCCTCTGCGAATCGCGACGTCGGCGGCGAGCTGCGACGCGAGTCGCACGAAGAGGCTCGCCGGTCTCGCGTGGAGCGCGTCGGGGAGCGTGATCTTCATGAGCCCACCTGCTCGCCGTCCTTCGCGCGCGCTTCTGCGTCCGCCGCTTCGATCTCTCGCGCGTATGTCCGCCTCACGTCGTGCCGCACCCACCACCAGACGAGCGCATAACCCGCCGCCGCCGCGAGCCCGACCCAAAACCTCGGCGCGCCCGGCTGCGACAATTGCAGGACGATCCACGGCACGACGTGGCTCCCGAGCGCGACGCCCGACCACAGCGTGTACTGCGACGCATCCGCGCCGAGCCCCTCGGTCTTGAACTGCGCCGCGTGCGCGAGATCGGTCGTGAGCGGGCCGAGATCCGTTCCGATCCAGAGGATGAGCGCCACGATGACGACCGCGTTGAAGAGGCCGCGCACCATGTTGCCGCGCGACGCGGCGACGCCCCACAAGACATAGAACGGCAGCGCCGCGAGATCGCCAAACGGGAGCATACGATTTCCCGGAAGCACCATCGCGAGCAGAAGCGCGATCGGCACGCACAAGAGCGCGACCGCCATGTTCGCGGGGTGACCGATGACGACCGCCGCGTCGAGGCCGATGAGGACGTCGCGACCCGGAAAGCGCTTTTGCAAGAATGCGCGCGCGCCTTCGGAGATCGGGATGAGCCCCTCCATCAAGATAGCGACAACCTTGGGCAAGACGACGAGCACCGCGGCCATCGTGATCGCGAGCGTCGCCACTTCTTTCACCGCCGCGCCGATCTGCCCTGTTTTCCAAAGCGGCACAGCGCCGAGCGCGCCGATCAAGACGCCCAGCACCGCCCCCATCAAGAGCGGCTCGCCGAGGAGACCGAGCTTCTTTCGCACCGCCGCGGGATCCGCTTCGAGGCGCGCGAGCCCCGGGATCATTTTCTCGATTCGCTCCATCGCGAACATGAGCGGCGCCCAATTCACCGTCTCGGTGTGCGGGAGCGAGATCCCCTTCAAGCCGAAGTGATGCTCGACCGCGGGCGCCGTCCAGTCGGCGAGCTTGAAGACGACGAACGCGGTCACGCAGGCCGCGACGACGCCGCGCGCGAGCGATCCGGTCGCCGCGTGGACGAGCGCGCCCGTGTAGATGAAGTGCCAGTAGTTCCAGAGATCGATGTCGATCGTGCGCGTCTGCTTCAAGACGACGAGGACGACGTTCAAGAAGAGGACCGCGGGAATGAGCGCCGCGGCGATTGGCGAGGCGAACGACACGGCCGCGCCCATCGGCCAGCCGACGTCGAGCGTGTCGAGATGCACGCCGAGGACGTTCGCGAACGCCTTCGCCTTCGGGCCGACCTCGTTGATGAGGAGGCCGACGACGAGGTTCACAGCGACGAAGCCCACGCCGACGGTGAGACCGGCGCGGAGCGATCGCGCGAATCCTTGGCGGAAGACGAGACCGATGGCGAAGACGATGACCGGCATGAGGACGGCCGGACCGAGATCGCGGAGGTAGAAGACGATCGTGCGAAGCTCGTTCATGGGCGTTTATCGCGAAGCGCCCCAGCGCGCGGCGATCGCGGCGTGCATCGCTTCGGGGGTCGCGGCGCGCGCGAGATCGGCGCGGAGCGTATCGTCGCGAAGGATCTCGAGGAGACGCGCGAGGCCGGCGGCGGCCTGCTCCTTCTCCGAGAACGCGGGCATCACGACGAGCGCGACGTCGAGCTGAACGGCCGGCGATCCCATCTGCCGAAAGCGCACCGGCGCGGAGAGCGTGGCGATCGCGACGGCGGGCGAGATCACGTGCTCGGGCTCGGCGTGGGGGAGCGCGATCGCTCCGCCCGGGAACGGGAGCCCCGTCGGCGAACGACGCTCGCGGGCGATCGCGGCCGCCTCGAATGACGTCCGCACGTGCCCCGCCGCGAGCAGCACCGCCGCGAGGGCGCGCACCGCCGCGTCCGCGGTCGGCGCGTCGAGACGTGAGAGGCAGAGGCCCGCGGCGAACATGGCGGCGAGGTTACACTGAAACATGTTTCATTTCCCTCGACGGAAACTAGAACACGTTCTACTGTGACGCCGCTCGGCTCTGCGCCGGACGAAAGGGAGCGCCATGCATCGGTCGAGGCTCGTGTTGCTCTTGGTCGCGAGCGCCGCGACGGCCGCCGCGTGCGCGAGCTCCGGAGCGTTCTCCGGCGACCAGCCCCCCGCCCCCGACGCCGGCTCTCCGAACGATCCCGCCGGCCCCGCGATCTACGTCTCGCCCGACGGCACCGATGGCGCCGACGGCGCTTCGCCCACGACGCCGATGCACACGATCCAAGCGGGCATCAAGCGCGCGACGGCGTGCACGGGCGCGCCGTGCCTCGTGAAGATCGCGGCCGGGAGCTACCTCGAGACGGTCACGCTCTTCTCCGGCGTGCACCTCTACGGCGGATACACGCGCGATTTCTCCGCGCGCGATTCGCAAGCCAACGTCGTGCACATCACATCGTCCGACCCGCGCGCCGTCATCGCCGCCGACTTGAACGCGCAGACCGTCGTCGACGGCGTCGCGATCACTGGCGCGGATCTGTCGGCCGGCGTCGACGGAAAGAGCAGCTACGCGCTGTGGGTGAAGGACGCGCAGACGTTTCTCGTCGTCGCGCACGCGACCATCGTCGGCGGCAAAGGGGCGCGTGGCGTCGCCGGTGCTGCGGGAGGCGCGGGCACATGCACGGCGACAGGCGGCGTCGGCGGCGTCGCGACCGACTGCGACTCCGCAAAAGGCGGCGACGGAAACGCGGGCGGCGATCCCGAGAACGCGGGCAAAGGCGGCGGAGGCGGAGGGAACAACTGCCCGAGCGCGTGCCCGCTCGTCGGCACCGACGGGATCGGCGACGGCTCGAACGGCACGATCGGCGCGGACGGCATCGACAGCCCCGGCGGCGCTGCATCCGACGACGCGACCGGCGCGTTTCTCGGCGGCGAGTGGACCGGCAAGGTCGGCGGCTTCGGATCGAACGGAACGAACGGGACGGGCGGCGGCGCCGGCGGATCGGGCGGAACGAAGCGCATTCGCGCGTGCTTCGGGTGCGGCACGTTGCTCGGCGGTCGCGGCGGCGACGGCGCGAACGGTGGATGCGGCGGCGGCGGTGGCGCCGGTGGAAGCGCGGGCGGCGCGGGGATCGCCGTGCTGGTCGTCGTGTCGCAGCCTTCGTTCACCGACGTGACGATCACCGCCGGCGACGGCGGCGCAGGCGGCGCGGGCGGCGAAGGACACGCGGGCACGCCAGGCGAGACGACCGTCGACACCGGCCGACAAGGCGCGACGCGGCAGCAGTGCGGCGCGATCAACTACGACTCCGGCGGCGGAGGACACGGCGCGGTCGGCGGTCGCGGCGGCGCAGGCGGCGGCGGCGCGGGCGGAAACGGCGGCGCGTCTATCGCGATCGGCCTCGTCGGCGACGGCGCGCAAGCGAACAAGTTCGGCGTCGTCACCGTGACGCCCGGAAAAGGCGGCGTCGGCGGCGCGGGCGGCGCCAGCACGGGCGCGGCCGGATCCCCTGGAAAAATCGGGGCGGCGCTCGGCGAGCGCACGCTCTGAAAGAGGCGTAAGCTCGTCCCCGCATAGGGGGGCCTGTGAAGCCGACGAACGTCAAGGACCCGAACTACTTTCACAAAGTGGTCGACTGTCAGTGGGCGTGTCCAGCGCACACGAACGTCCCGGAGTACATCCGCCTGATCGCGCAGGGGCGTTACTCCGACGCGTACATGCTCAATCGGGAGTCGAACATCTTCCCCGGCATTCTCGGGCGAACGTGCGACCGACCATGCGAGCCGGCATGTCGACGCACGCGCGTCGAGGACAAGCCCGTCGCAATCTGCCGCTTGAAGCGCGTCGCCGCCGACCTTCGCGACGACATCAGCGATCGCTTGCCAAAGGCGCCCGCGGAGAAAAACGGAAAGCGGATCGCGTGCGTCGGCGCCGGTCCTGCGTCGCTCGCGGTCGCGAACGATCTCTGCCCGCTCGGCTACGACGTCACGATCTTCGAGAAGCTCAAGGTCCCCGGCGGCCTGATGCGGACGAACATCCCCGCGTTTCGATTGCCGCCCAAGATCCTCGACGAAGAGATCGACATGATTCTTCAGATGGGCGTGACGATGAAATACGACGCGCCGATCACGAGCATGAAGGCGCTCCTCGAGATGGGCTACGACGCGGTGTTCGTCGGCAGCGGCGCCCCCAAAGGAAAGAACCTCGAGATCCCCGGCCGCTACGACACCGACCGCATTCACATCGGAATCGATTGGCTCGAAGCGGTCGCATTCGGGCACATCGACAAGATCGGCGAGCGCGTCCTCATCATCGGCGTCGGCAACACGGCGATGGATTGCTGTCGCACCTCGTGCCGTCTCGGCGGCAAGAGCATTAAGGTCATGGCGCGAAAGCCGCGCGGCTACTTCAAAGCGTCCCCGTGGGAGCTCGACGACGCGGAGGAAGAGAACGTGAAAATCGTCGTCAATCACGAGCCGAAGCGCTTCGTGATCGACGCCGGCAAGCTCGTCGGCATGGAGTTCCAGCGTTACGAGTCGAAGGAAGTAAACGGCAAGCTCGTGCAGACGCCGCTCGATGTCGTCTTCTTTCCTGCCGACGACGTCATCCTCGCGATCGGCCAAGAGACCGCGTTCGAGTGGATCGAGCGCGACATCGGGATCGAGTTCGACAAGTGGGATCAGCCGTCGGTCGACAAGGTCACGTACGAGTGCACCACTAAGCCCGGCCTCTTCTTCGGTGGCGACGCGGCGTGGGGACCGCTCAACATCATCTGGGCCGTCGAGCACGCGCACCAAGCGGCGATCTCGATCCACAATCTCTGCCAAGGCATCCCGCTCACCGAGCGTCCGCCGCTCGGGATGACGCTGTCCAGCGCGAAGATGGGCCTCCACGAGTGGAGCTACAAGAACGACTACAACCCCGTCGGCCGCGAGAAGATGAAGCACGTCGATCTCGTCGAGCGCTTCAAGGCGCTCAACGTCGAGGTCGAGCTCGGGTTCTCTGCCGAGCAGACGGCGCGCGAGGTCGAGCGCTGCCTCAACTGCGACATCCAAACGGTCTTCACCGATCGCCTGTGCATCGAGTGCGACGCGTGCGTCGACATCTGCCCGGTGCTCTGCATCACGATCGCCAAAGACGGCGAAGAAGCCGAGCTTCGCGGTCGGCTCAGCGCGCCCGCGACGAACAAGAAGCAGGACATCTTCGCGTCGGGGCCATTGCCGCAGACCGCGCGCCTCATGATCAAAGACGAGGACCTCTGCGTCCACTGCGGCCTCTGCGCCGAGCGCTGCCCGACCGCGGCGTGGGACATGCAGAAGTTCGATTTCCTCATCCCCTATGCAGGCAGGCCCGCGTGCAACAAGCGCTGAAA
>JBBQXV010000097.1:0-28396 GCA_038209335.1 Polyangiales bacterium
GGTCCCGGTGCGCCGAACTACATCGACCCGCCCAATGCCTCTCAGGACACTTTCTTCTATGGCGACCAGCCGCTGGTTGTTATCTGCTACGTCCGAGGCGAGGGAAAGGGCACTGACGGCTGTCCTGGTGCCAATCCCCACGAGGAGTTCCCTGCGCAACTCGCCGGCTGGCTGTATTTCCGTCGGGCGGTTGAGTCCGACTTCTCCCGCTTCTTCTGGTCACCGGACGGAAATACCTGGATCGTCCAAAAGAGGAGCGGCGAGACGTTGGAGCTCGGCGCCGCGCTTCAACCGGAGGCCGACGAGACACCTGCCGTGGAAATCGACAAGGCTGCAGGCGGTCCCGGCACCACGGGAGCGTTGCCTGCCGGCGGGCGGTACCGCTGGCGCATCGTGCGCCAGTACGACACCTACGGCTCGCTAAACCGAATCAAGTACGCGTGGTCCACGTTGAACGATGCGGTCGGCCTACTCTACATAGTGGACATCTATGATACGCCGAACGAAAAGGGGAGCTACGCGCATCGCACGCATCTTCACTGGAGCGTAAGCCCCGCCGCCCGCAAGAACCTTTCCCCGCTCTGGCACGCCATTCCAAGGTTCCTCGTCGACGAGGTCACTCTCTCGAGCGCCTCCACGGGAGCCATCGAACGCGGCTACGTTCGCAAATACCATCTGAGCTACGACGATGGCACTCCGGTTCAAGCGACCGACCACGTCTCCTATCTCCTGAGCATCACGCTCGAAGGAATGTGTCGCGACGGAAGCACGCAGCCGATCCCGGAGCTTGTGGCGTACTTTGGGACCAACTGCGAGAAGCGGCCGCCCATGCAGTTTGCGTACACGAAACTGCTCGTCGCTCCCATGGTCGTTCGGATGAAGGGCGACATCCCGGGACCCGGTGCGCCCTCTCCATTCGTCCCCGCCCCCCCACTCCCTTCGCTCCCAACGCCGCGCTCGCCAGTCTTTGCGGACCTGAACGCGGACGGATTGACGGATATTCTCGTCTCCTGGGCCCGGCCGATAGATCCGTTCACGAAGCGTCCCGTGCCTGGTTCGCCTGGACCTCAGAGTGCGTACATCAACGCGGGGAACGGTCAGTTCCGCGTTCTCAAGAGCGGAACGATGTCGGTCAACGCCAGCCTCTACGGGGCAGATGGCGAGCAGTTCCTCAGCATCGAGAACAGGGACCGCTTCGTGCTGGGCAACTTCCTCGGCGACGGACGGCTCAACGCACTTTGGCGCGATGGAACCGCCTACGCCCTATTTTCAGCGCAGTACAACACTCCGCAAAACCGAGGGACGTGGCTGGGCGCGCAAGGTCCTGGCCAGCTCCCAAACGCGATTACGCTGGCTGCCAACCCACCCGCCAATCCGCATGAGCCACTGTTTGGCGATGTGAACGCAGATGGGATCGTCGACCTGCTGAGTCTGGGCGCGAATGCCGCGTACTTGAGCGTTCGTGACGTGGACGGTCGGATCCAGCCCCTCGCGTCCTTTGCATCGTCGTCCGTGGCGGCATCGGCCGGGATGGGGAGCAGTCCGGTCGATCCTCCGGGTTGCGACACTCAGCATGGTTACAGGTGTTGCGATACTTGGGATAGCCAGTGGTCGAACATTGGCGCAGTTTCCTTCCCCAGCACGCAGCTTACTGACATGAACGCCGATGGGCTGCTCGACCACGTCTACGTGCGATCTGTGATGGAGTACCGTTGCACGGATCACGACTGGGTGCCCAACGGGTGCGACGGCGGCGATTGCACCAAGTGGGAGGGAAAGCAGGTGGGGATCACGCTCGCGGTGACCCCGGGAAAGGGTGACGGCACGTTCGACCTCAATAGCGCCTACACGGCGAGCGCCGATGTCGCGACATGGACCAATCTTGCGCAAGCGTTGGGCGACTTCAACGGGGACGGGCTCGCGGATTATGCGGCGCTGGCCAGTGACGGACTGCACTTTTGCAAGGGCGTCTTCGATGGCGACAAAACCTCTTTCGATGCCTGTGGGTTGATTGTCCAAGCGCAGGATGTCCCGCAGCTAGCTCTGCCCATGCAATGCACGTTGCGGACAGGCGACATGAACGGTCAGGGCACCTCCGATCTCGTGCTGATGTGTCCGCATGACGCGAGTTGCCTTCAGAATCCAGACGGATGCTCCAGCGACCTGCTCTACCTGAGCTGGGATGAACAGATGCCGGTGCAGGGTGGCGGAATGCTCAGCCTCATCAGCAACGGCCTGGGCGCCACCACGGAGGTCACGTACACGTCCACGACCACTCTGTACGTGCAGAAGGGCTCCAGCCTCGTTCAGAGCATTCCGCAGCCGATGGCGGTAGTGACCGACGTCGTCAGCGACAATCATCTTCCCGCTTCAAAGAACGAGACGCATCGTACGAAGTACGAGTACACGGATCCTGTCTACGATGCGCCGCATCGGGAATTTCGGGGCTTTCGACACGTCGTAACGAGAGCATGGGCTCCCAGCTTCATGGCGGGAGTCAAGACGCATACGGAGTTCCTAGTCGGCGATTGCGCGGATGTCCTCGGCGCGTGCCCGTACGACGTAGATCGTCCCAACGCGGCGCTCCATGGTTTGCCCGTTCTCGAAGAGATCTCCGGTCTAACCGCGCCGTACCTCTCCACCAAGCACTACGGCTATCGCGTTCACCGGCTCTACAATGGACTCTACGGCCGCAACGTGCGCGTCGTGTATCCGGACCAGACCGACACGTTTCTCTACGACAGCGGAGCGTTTGTCGCCGGTCCGGCGAGCTACCCGAGCGTCGCGGTCATCACGCCCGATCCCGGCGATGTGATACGTCCCCGATCCGAAAGCGTGCCGCTGAAATCGCAAGTCTTCGAACACCTGAGAACGCAGGTTGCTTACGACGACTTCGGCAATCAAACCGACCTCTGGGATCGCGGGCGAGTCGACAAGGGCGAGTCGAGTGTCCACACGTCTCGCAATTCTGCGGCGTTCGGCATTGGTCACTGGGCTTGGCGCGAGACGTCGCTGCGGATGGATGGCACGGCTCCCGGGCGGCGGTCGTTGCGTTTCGAATACGATGCGCAGCTAGCCAACCTGCGAAACGCCTACGGGGACCTGTTCGATTCACAGCCTTTGAGTCGCTCGCACGAGGATCCCGGGCAACAGTTCGCGCCGCCACCGCCCCAGGCCTCCGCGGGCGTGAACGGGACCAGCTCGGTGTGGCTGGGCGGTAAGGACTACGACGCGTGGGGAAGTCTCGCGCGGACACGGGGCGCCAATGGACATGGGTGCACGGAGACTACCTACGATCCGCTCTTCCACCAGCTCGTCGTGACTTCGACGGTGCACACGGGTGCGCCCGATCTGAATGACCCTACGAACCCGTGTGGGACGGGCACTCTCACCACGTTCCAGATCATCGATCGGGCGCTGGAGCGGGTTATCGCAACAACGTCGCCCACGCAAGCTCTCACTACGACGACGTATGATGGATTTGGGAGAATCACTTCGGCACGCCTCGCGTCGTCATCATTCGACAGCGTCAAGATCGAATACCGAGCGATGCGGCCGGGGGACACGATCGAGATCGTTCGCGCAAGCGTGCTGACGGATTCGCTCAACAACGGAGCGACGTACCGAGACGCCTGGCGTTACTTCGACGGGTTCGGTCAGGCTGTGCTCGAGCTTCAACCGGCCGATCCGAGCGCTGGTGATGGCGGCAAGTGGATCGCCCACGGACTCGCTGATCGCGACCCACTCGGGCGGGTCGTTCGCGCGTATCAACCATGGTTCTGGTCGGGTGGCGATCCAACGCAACACCCGATGCAAGCGCCCTCCAACGCCGCGTCCACGACGGTCGAATACGACACGTTCGGAAGAGTGACACAAGCACACGCGCTCGACGTGACCGTCGTGTCGAAGAGCGTTTACCACGCGTTGTCCTTGGACCAGTGGGACGAACAAGCGCTCGCGCGTGGAACGCCTCCGATCACCAAAGAAAAGGACGGCCACGGCCGACTCGTTCGTCTTCGTCGAGGGTCCGTGAACAACGCGGGCACCGCCCCGACCTCGGATGCCCTGGTCGTCGACTTCGGGTACAAGGCGACCGGGGAGCTCGCGACGCTGACTCAATGGCATACGGGCGGCTCGGATCGCGTCGTCCGCACAATGGACTACGACTCGTTCGGTCGCATGGTGCGCAATGTGGAGCCCAACACGAGCGTCACGACCGTAGACGCCACTACGGGTGGTCCGACACTCCGCACTTGGGTGTACGCGTACAATGACGCCGGGGATCTCGTCGGAACGAGCGACGCACGCGGGTGCGGCAAGAACATCTTCTACGACACGGCAGGCCGGCTCGTCGCAGAAGACTTCTCGCCGTGTCTCAAGACACAACGGGTCTATACGCCAGTCGCGATGACGACAGGCGGATTCATCACGAACGGCAATGGAACCGAAACGTATCACGTCTACGATGCGCCCGAAGCCAGTGAGACCTTCGAAGATCTCGTGGTGGGCGGGCAAGACTACCTTCTCAAGGGCAAGCTCGTCGCGAGCTATGACCGCGCTTCTCACAACCGCTTCGCATACGACGATCGCGGACGCACGAAGCGTGCGTCGCGACGTCTGGCGCAGCCTGGGAATCCGGATGCGCATCTCGACGACCGCTACACGCCACACTGGTATCGGACCGACACCTTCTACGATGAGGGGTCGCGTCCCATCCTCACGACCACGGGCGCGGATGTCCACGATTTGTTGCCAGACGGAGTCAACAGCGCTGCGCGTATGACTTACTCTGCGCGCGGCCTCGTGACGAAGATCGATAGTAGCTACGGTCCGCTCCTAGCGTCCGTCGTCGCCGAAGCCGATGGCTTCGTGAGGTCCCAAACGTTCGGGGATACACACGGGACGCAGGCCACGTACGAACCGGATGCAAGACGCCGGTTGTCGCAGGGTACCATTTGGCGCTCGCTGCCAGCGCAGGATGCCGTGACGAACCAGACGACGCTCGCTGCGAGCACGTATTCGTATGACGAAGGTATGCTGACGGGCATTACGGACGATCGAAGTCCGGCGGAATGGCCCGACGGTGCCAAGCGGGTTCATCGACGGATGAAATATGACGACTTTGGTCAGCTCGTGAACGTCAACTACGCGTACCCGGATGGGGACAGTTTCGTTGCGCCGCTGTCCGCGGAAGCAGTCGCGGGTCAGGGCGGATTCATGCCCTTTCACAGCGCGAAGGCGCGAGTCCGCGGGCAGATCTTCGGCTACGACTGGCTCGGCAATCTGACGACCAGCGGCGACAACGAGAGTTTGATGTGGGAGCGAAGCTTCGGGACGGCCACGATGGCCAGCACGAAGACGCAAACCGCTCGCGGCCCAAATCAGCTCATCCACGCAGAAGGCCCGTCGATGGGATCGGTCGATGCGAACTACGACGCCGCGGGCAATCTCGTCCTGGTGAGCATAAAGAGAGATCCTACGCAGTGCACCGATACGGGCATGTGCGCGCATCAATTCCGTTACGAGTGGGATGAAGTCGGGCGGCTCAGTCGTGCGCGTCGCTGGGACTACAGGAACGTCCAAGACACGGATCCATCGCACATCCTTTGCTTTCCTCGGTGCCCGCCGCCGCCAGAGCCCGTCGTGGAGCAGGCGTTTGCCTACGACGAGAGCGGTGCGCGCGTTCTGAAGCTGCAGAGCGATAACGGAAACACGTGGGCCAATGCGGAGATCTTCAGCTCGCTGCGGTTGCACCATGCGCGTTGGGACGGCGGCGACTACGAACGATCGGCGCTGACCGAGCGTGTGTACCTGCCTGGCGGCCGAGTACTCTACGCGCCGGGAGTTCCGACGGCGACGTCGAGGAGTCTTCACCTGCTCGTCGAGGTCGGCGATCACCTCGGCTCGACCAGCATCGTCATCGATCAGGAGACGAGCGAGCTCGTCGAGCGCACGACGTATATGGCCTATGGCCAGACAGAGAGCGACTATCGCCCGGCGCGCTGGAACAACTTCCGGGAGACGTACCACTTCACAGGGAAGGAGGACGATCTCGACATCGGTCTGACGTATTTCGGAGCGCGATACTACGTACCTGCGCTCGGTCGATGGGCAAGCGCTGACCCGCTGACCATTCACGCGCTCGGGGCTGATATCAATCCGTACGCGTACCTCACGGGTTCACCATTGATGGCGACCGATCCGACCGGTCTGGTGTCCTCCGCATCGGAGGGTGATCCGGGATACACCGTCTACATTGCGCAAGAGGCCGTCTTCACTGGATTGGAAAACGACATGTTCCAGGTCGCGATCGTCTTTAACGACGATCTGCTTCTCGGATGTCGGCGAGGAGGTTGCGAGGCGACGGACAACTTCGAGTCGCCGGGTCGGGTCGAGTCCGGGGTCCGCCGGAGCAACCAAGGAATGACGTCAGTCGTAGCGAAGCACGACGCGGAGCTCGATGCTGGCCTACGAGGCGGTGGAGACGAGATCGTCAACACCCTGGTGGGGATGGCGAAGCTCGCGCTCCAGGGCAGCACCGGGAGCGGCACCGCGGGCGAGCTCCTGGATGCCATCGTGCCGAGGTTTGGGGCGCCGCCAAGCTCGGGTGACGCTAAGGCCGACGAGCTTTTCAAGGAGAACTACGACTCAGGCGGTCACTTCGTTACTGCGGTCGGAATCGGCGGGGCGATTGGTTTCGGGGGGATCCTGGGGACCATCGGAGAGGTCGGAGGTGCGGCAGGAGAGGCGGGAGGCGGTGGGATCGCTGGTGCGTTTGGGGGCGGCGGCGGAGGTGGTGGCGCAGGGATGACGCTTTTCCACGGCACCGACGCCGTCGCGGCAAGGAACCTGTTGAAAGGAACGCCGCTAGATGCAGCGACGGCGGCGGCGGGAAAGATCGACGGCCCCGCAGGATTCTTTCTGGCAACGGATGCTGACGCAGCGACGTTCTTCGCGCTGCGAAGGTCACCGGGAGCCGTTCTTCAGTATGAATTCTCGGGAACGGCGGCTTCGCAGCTCTCGGCGCAAGGCGCTATTCTCCGGCCCATCCCCGCGGGAGGAATGCGAGGGGGATTCCCCGGACAGGAATTCTTCGTTCCACGCTCGTCGTTTGACCTTTTCAACACTCTTCGAAGGGCGGGCCACATCAAGGTAGGGCCGCTATAGGCACCTGGAGGATGCAATGTTAACGCCCGTCACCGATGCCATCCAATTTGTCAGACGGAATCCTGGGATATTCTTCGCCGAAAAGAAGCCAACACCGCTGGGCTGCGTTCAGTACTTGGTGATGGAGGCAATGGCTCTTGGCGCCACTGAGGTGCAGGTGAAGAGGTGCGGCGACTGGTGGTCGGTCTCCAGCCCGCACGATTGGTTCGACGGGTTAAGCGTCGAAGATGCATTTACCAAGCTTATCCCTCTTCCTCAGGCAGCCGCGAACACGTGCCGCGCGGAAGTAGTGATTAATGCATTTGCGGAATCGGTTGTGACCTCCAATTCGACCAAACAGCGGACGGTGGTTTCAGGTCACGAACCTCCACCGCACGTTTGGCAGATCCTCTTCGTGGACGATTGTCGCATTGTCGCATTCCGCTTCGACACCGAATGATATCGGTTCGCCCTCATCGCGGGAGGAACCGGTTTTGAACACGTTCATGTGCGCGACGACGTTTCGCGTCGCCGGCGCGCTTCTTCTTGCCGCTTGTGGCGGATCGGCATCGACGACCCCGACCGGTGTGCCCGACACCGGCTCCGACGGAGGCGCGCTCGACGCGGCCCACCCGGCTGATGGTTTCGCGGCCGACGGCGCGCCCGCTCCGCCCGACGTCGTGGGATCCGCGGCACCGTGCCTTGTCGGAGGCAACGTCTTCTCGGTTGCGCAAGGCGGTCGGCCCGCCAAGGCCGTCGGGCCCTCGCGTTGGTCCGCGTACGCGGCGCCGGGCGACGGGGCGCAGCCGACGTCGCTCGGCGTTCGCGTCGAGGAGAGCGATGGGATGCCGGGCGCGCTTTACCTCGCGACGTTCGCGGCGCCGACACCGCTCACCGTCGGCGTGTACGAAGACGCGCTTCCACCGCATCTCGCCGGAGCGATGCAGAACGGGCTCGAGCTCGAGGTCGATTGGCTATGCAACGGGCGTGGACGATTTCAGATCCGTGAGCTTGGTTTGGCCGGCGACGCGCTTCGGCGATTCACTGCGACGTTCGAGCAAGACTGCCAAGGCAATGGCCGCGTCACCGGCTGCATCCACTTCGAGGAGCCATGAAACGTCGCGTCGTCCTTCAATCGCTGCTGGTCGTCGTCACTGCGCTCGCAATCGGCGCCTGCGGTAGCACGCCGCTCGATTCGGGGAAGAGCACGCCGGGCGGCGACGGCGGCGTAGCCACCGACGCGCCGAACGGCCCTGACGGCGGTCAGGGCGACGGCGCGACGCCGGCCGGCGACTCCGGTTACGTCGCGCCGCTCTACTTCTCCTACGTTCGCCACGACGTCCCCGGCATGGTGTTCCCGGATGCGATCGCGGTCGGCGATCTCGACGGCGACGGACGGAGCGACGTCGCGGTCACCGCCTCGCGGTGGAGCGCCAACGCGCTCGAGCCGCGTGTCTTCCTCCTCCACGGCGAGCGCAATGGCGACCTCACGCTTGTCGACGAATTGCCGATCCCGCACGGCTCGCAGGCAGATGTTCAAATCGCCGATGTCACGGGCGACGCGCGCGCTGATCTCCTCGTCGCCGCGCCACCGGGGATCTTGCTCTACGCGCAAGACGCGAACGGGCACCTCGCCGCACCCGTCGCGCTCGAGCAGCCCGGCGGCGCCGCGGGGATCCGCGTCCTGCGCGTTGGCGACGTGAACGGCGACGGACGCGCCGACGTCTTCGCTCTCCAGAACGACCACGTGAGCCGCGTTCTGGTCTACCTGCAGCGATCGACGGGCGGGCTCGCGCCGGCCGTCGCGAGCGATACGCGCGGCTACCTCGATGCGGCGATCGGCGAGCTCACTGGTGACGGACGCGTCGACGTCGTCGCGCTCGACGGCTTCGGCAACGCGTGGGTGAGCGCGCAGCTCGCCGACGGGACATTCGCGTATCCCACGGCGCTCGAAGCAGGGACGGCGCCATTCGCGAACGCGGTCGGCGCTGGCGACTTGAACGGAGACGGTCTCGACGACGCGGTCGTCGCGTTCGGTGGCAGTAAGCTCGACGCGCAGCTCAGTGTGCTCTTGCAGAACACGCCGACGCCGGTTCGGTATCCGTCGCTCGACGGCGCGAACGCCGTCCACGTCTTTGATGCGGACGGCGACGGTCGCAAAGACATCGTCGTCTCGCACGGCGCCTTCCACGCGTTTGGTCTCTACCTGCAGCGCGCCGATGGATCGCTCGCGGACGAAGAGACGTTCCCGTATCCGGGCGAAGGGGTCCACACGAACCGCTTCGCCGTCGGTGACGTGACGGGCGACGGCAAAGCGGACCTGACGGGCGCGGTCGAAGGGGCGGTGCTCGTCGCCGTGAGGCAGCGATGAAGCGTGTGCTCTGGACGATCGGAACGATCGCGGCGCTCGTCATGGGTGCGGTCGAGATCGCGGCGTGCGGAGGAGCAATCGATGCGCACGACACGTCCGCGACGACTCCTGACGGCGGCGAGGCCGCCGACGCTGCTGACGCTTCTTCCGGCGTCGACGATGCGACCGCGCCGATCGACGCACGCGACGGCAACACCACCGCGGCGGACGCGCGCGCCGACGTGGACGCCCGCACCGATGCGGATGCCGCGAGCCTTTGCGTCTACGCACACGCACACGCGCCCGACGCGGCCGCGCCCGACGCTGGCGCGATCGCACCGTGGGCCGACAATCCGAACGGGAAGATCGTTGCGGTGACACGCGATCGCGCCGGCAACTTGATCGTCACGGGCACGAGTGGCGTCGACACGTCCTTCTACCTCGCGAAATTCGATCCGCTCGGCAGACCGATCTGGTCGAAGGTGCTCGGCACGCTGTACGTCTTCGGCAACGATGTCGCGACGGACGCCGCGGGCAACATCATCGTCGCCGGGAGCACGGGCGGCGGTCCGGTCATCGATTTTGGCGGCGGCCCGTTGCCGCCCGGCGGATTCCTCGTGCGCTTCACGCCATCCGGCGACTTCCTCGATCAAAAGGTCTTGGCCGCGTCGAGCGCCCACTCGGCCTCGCCGACGCAGGTGCGCGTGCTGCCGTCGGGCGACTACGTCGTTGCAGGTGGCTTCAGCGGCGCCGTGAACCTCGGCGGCGGAACGATCAGTACGCCGGCGCGCGCCAGCATCTTCGTGGTGCGCTACGATCCGTGCTGGCGCGTCGTATTCACGAAAGCGTTCATCGGCGCCGGCCATCAGGCGCTCCTCGGGCTTGAGATCGACCCATGGGGGAACATCTACCTCTCTGGCGCGATCAGCGGCGACGTCGACTTCGGCGCGGGTCCACTCACCGGCCCAGCGACTGGGTGGACGATCGTGGCGGCGAAGCTCGACGCCACGGGGAACCATCTCGCGAGTCGAAAATTCGCCGGCGCCGGCGATCAAACGTGGCCGGGGCGGCTCGGGCTGGACGGCGCGGGCAACGTGCTTCTTACGGGACGCTTCGACTCGACGATCGACTTCGGCGGCGGCCCGCTTGTCTCGGCGGGGGCGGAGGACGTCTACGTCGCGAAGCTCGGACCGATGCTCGAAACCGTGTGGGCGAAGCGCTTCGGCGGACCTGCGCGCCAAAGCGGTCTCGCGGTCACGGCGGATGCAGCGGGCAACGCGTTGGTCGCCGGTGTCACGGAAGGTGACATGGTCATAGGCGCGCAGACGCTGCACTCCCCCTCGGCCGGCTCGCGCATCTTCGTCGGGCGGTTCGACGCCGTGACCGGCGCGCCGCTCGCTGCCGAGCTCGCGAGCGGGGTGAGCAACACCGCGACCTCTGTCGCGTATTCGATCCTCGCCGCCGATGGCGAGAACGTCGTGCTCGGTGGCGCGTACTACGGAACCTTCACGCTTGGCCCGGCGTCGTTTACCGTGCCCGAATACGGCGGCGTGGGGCTGCTCATGCGGTATGCGCCGTAGGGTTTCCCGTCGGGCCCGCGCTATGCTCCGCGCGTGACCGCCCCGACCGGCTATCTCCACGGCTACAGCGCCTCCGAGCGCGAGCGCCTTCACGGCCAAGCCCGCTTCCTCGAGCCGATGGTCCACGATCGCCTCCCGTTCCGCCGTCGTCGCCGCCTCCTCGAAGTCGGCTCGGGCGTCGGCGCGCAGACCGAGATCCTCCTCCGCCATTTCCCCGAGATCCACATCACCGGCGTCGAGATCAACGACGCGCAAATCGCCGAGGCGCGCACCTTTCTCGCGACGGTCCCCTGGGCGACCGGACGCTACGAGATCGTCAAAGCCGACGCGACGCGCCTCGATTTCGCGCCCGAGACGTTCGACTCCGCGTTCCTCTGTTGGATCCTCGAGCACGTCGGCGATCCCGCGCGCGTCCTCGGCGAAGTGCGTCGCGTGCTCGCACCCGGCGCGCCGGTCGTGTGCAGCGAGGTCCTCAATGCGACGTTCTTCATGAACCCGTACAGCCCGTGCACGCTCCGCTACTGGATGGCGTTCAACGATCATCAGATCTCGGTCGGCGGCGATCCGTTCGTCGGCGCGAAGCTCGGCAACTTGCTCCAGTCGGTCGGCTTTCGCGACGTGACGACCGAAGTGAAATCGTTTCACCTCGACAACCGCGCGCCCGGCGAGCGCGCCGAGCTCTTCGCGTATTGGACCGAGCTCCTTCTCTCCGGCGCGCCGGCGCTCCTCGACGCGAAGCAGGTCGAGCAAGACGTGGTCGACGGAATGAAGCGCGAGCTCGAGCTCGTCGCGCGCGATCCGAACAGCGTATTTTTCTATTCGTTCATTCAAGCGCGGGCGCGCGCTTGGTGAACGACGCAAAGAAGGAAGGCGGCATGGGGCGCGAGTACAAACGGTGGCTCATCGCGAAGGGGAACGTGTTCAATCCAAGCGGCGCGGCGATCGTGAAGCTCCTCGAGAAGCTTCGCAAAGAGAAGTGGATCTCCGATCCGCCCGGCGGCGCGTCGTGGCCGAAGGTTCCGAATCCGCTCGAAGCGGCGTGGCTCGACGATCCGAACCGGAGCGATCTCGTCTTGCGATGGACGCCGCTGCGTTCGCCGCTCGCCGAAGGGAAGGTGCTCGATCTGCAGATCCATCGCGGCGAGGATTTCATCTATCCCGACTTCGATTCGATCGGCGCGCTCGAGTCGGACTGCGCGTGCGGTGAGGATCTCGCGTTCACGTGGGACGAGGACGAGCTGCCTTCGCCGTTCGGGCGCGCGACGGGGATCTTCACCGAGTGCTCGGAGTGCTCGCGCACGTTCGATCCGGCCAAGTTCGAAGCGACGGTGACGGACCCGCACACGGGGAAGAAGACGAGCGTGCGCGGCGGCGCGGCGCACAGATTCGCGATCGTCGTCGTGACGCCGTTCGCGGAGGGGGCGACGGCGGCGGCGTTCGATCCGGATTTCATCGCGTTGTGCGAGGCGGAGTTCGGTCGGAACTTCTACGAGATCGGCGCGATCGGATGACGCGCGTGCGTGCGCTCGCCTTCGCGTTCGCGCTCGGGGGGGCGCTCGCGTCGCCGGTGGCGTACGCCGACGGACCGCGCACGGACGAAGCGACGGCGCAGGCTCTGTTCGACGAAGCGAAGACGTTGTCGACGGCGGGGCGATGGGCAGAGGCGTGTCCGAAGCTCGAAGAGAGTCAGCGCCTCGCGCCGGGGATCGGGACGAAATACAACCTCGCCGATTGCTACGAACACACGGGGCGGCTCGCGAGCGCGTGGGCGGCGTTCGTGGATGTCGCCGGGCAGACGCGGGTGAAGGGGCAGCCGGATCGCGAGCAGGTTGCGCGCGATCGCGCGGCGACGCTCGAACCGCGGTTGTCGCGGCTCGTGGTCAGCGTGCCGGCTGCGTCGCGTGTCGCGGGGCTCATCGTGACGCGCGATGGAGTTGCGATCGGCGAGGCGGTGTGGGGAGTCGCGGTTCCGGTCGATGCGGGGTCGCATGGGATCGCGGCGAGCGCGGAGGGACGCGCGCCTTGGCAGACGACGGTCACGGTGGAAGGGGAGGGGAAGACCGAGCGCGTCGACGTTCCGCCGCTGTCGACCCCGACCTCGACCCCGACCTCGACCTCGACGTCGACCTCGACCTCGACCTCGACCTCGACCTCGACCTCGACCTCGACCCCGCCCGGATCGACCCAACGCACCGTCGCGTGGATCCTCGGCGGCGCCGGCGTCGTCGGCCTCGGCCTCGGCGCGTTCTTCGGCCTTCGCTCCCTCTCCAAACGCGACGACGCGCAGCCGCATTGCACCGCCGACGCGTGCGATTCCTCCGGCCTCGCCTTCCGCGATCAAGCCCTCGGCGCCGGCGACGCGTCGACCGTCGCGTTCGTCCTCGGCGCCGCCGCGATCGCCGGCGCGGTCGTCCTCTACGTCACGAGCCCGAGCGCATCGTCGCCGCAACTCCGCGCGAGCCTCGGACCGACGCGCGCGACATTCGGGATCGCGTGGTGAGCGTGCGATCACGCGCCGTCGTCGCGATCGTCGTCGGCGCGGCGTGCGTCGCGCCGCTCGCGTGCAATGGCATCCTCGGAAACCGCGCCGGCCATCCTTACGACGACGCTGGCGCCGACGGCGAGACGAACGATGGCGCGATCGCAATGTGCGACGGCGGCTGCCCACCGATCGCGCTCGCAACGACGCGCGATTGCCCCGTCGATCTCGCCGTCACGAACGGCCGCGTCTACTGGGTCGATCAAGGCTCGGTACAGAACAGCGCGCAAGACGGCGTCGTCGCGAGCGTCCCGGTCGGCGGCTGCACGGACGGGTCATCGGCGTGCATCGTGGTGCACGCATCGAACGAGCGCTCGCCGTCCGCGCTCGCAGTGAACAAGGACGCGATCTGGTGGGCGTCGCTCGGCGTCCCGAGCACGAACAGCGCGATCCGCACGCTCGCGTTCGGCGATACGACGCCGACGATCTTCGCATCGTCCCAGCGCTTCCCGCGCAGCCTCGCCCTCGATGCGACGAGCGTCTTCTGGATCAACGGCGGCGACGCGCCCCCCACCGCGAACGGCGAAGTGCGCCGGCAGTTCTTCGACTCGCCTGGCTCGGTCGCGATCGTCTTCACGCTCGAGGCGCCGGTCGCGATCACCGTGCGCGGCAGTACGATCTTCTGGACGAACGACGGCGACAGCGACACCACCGGGTACGTCATGACGTCCGACATCACCGGCTCGCCGTCGACCCAAGTCGCGCGAAACCAGAGCCACCCCCGCGGAATCGCCGCCGGTGGGACGTACGTGTACTGGGCGAACACCGGCGATGGCACGATCATGCGCGCGCGCCCCGACGGCACCGGCGTGCTTCGCGTCCTCGCCGATCGCGCGACGCCGAGCGACGTCGCGGTCGACGATCTCGCGATCTACTGGGTCGAGACCGGCACGCCGCCCGACTACGCCGACGGCAAGGTGATGGCCGCGCGCCTCGACGGAAGCGACGTCCGGACGATCGCGTCGTCACAGAAGAACGCACGCCGCATCGCGCTCGACGCGACGAACGTCTACTGGGTCGCGCGCGGAACGCCCGGATGCGCGATGCACGACGGGCGCATCATGCAGGCGGGAAAAGTGTTCTAGAAGCCTCCGGGTGAATCGTTTGGGCGTGGTACCGTCCAACGACAATGCGCCGTCTAGCTCCTCAGATCGCCTCGGTCTTCCTTGCGACGCTGCTCGCGTCCGCATCGTCGGTCGCGGGCCCCGTGGTGGCACCTGCTCGTCCCCCCATACCGTCGACGCCCGCGCCCGCGTCGCTCTCGGCGCGCATGGCCGTGACGGTGAGCGAGGCGAGCCTCGAGTATTTCGTCGCGCAGGCCGCGCGACTCAGCGCCGGCGACAACGCGAAGAAGCTCGACCAGCTCGCCCAGCAGCTCGCGTCGCTCAAGACGCAGAAGCAAGCGCTCATCGCGAAGATCATTCAGCTCGAAGGGCAGATCGCCGGCCTCGAGACGGCCGCCACGCAGGGTCGCGGCGATCCCGCCAAGTTGCAGGGCCTTCGCGACCAGTTGGCGGCGACGATCGCGCAGCTCGCCGCGATCGACGCGTCGATCAAGACCGTGCTCCAGCAGATCGAAAGAATCAAGGCCGAGGAGGACGGCATGGAGGCCGAGCTGCGGCTCGCCGAGGCGGCGCTGGCGCGCATCCTCGCGTCGCTCGAGAGCGCGGCCGATTCGGATCGGGCGATCTGGCGGGGCGTTCTGCAGACGAGTAAGCGCGCTCACGTCGTCCGTGTCCGGCGCGCGCTCGAGCAGACGCGCGCAGCCCGCGTCCGGTTCGTGACGCCGGCGACAAGCGCGTCGGCGCGTGTCGTCGCGCCTCGGTGAGCTTGTCCTTCTGAGGCGCGCAGCGACGAAGGAGCCCCCTGTCGATCGGGGGATTCTTCGCTTCGCTCAGAATGACAGCAGGGTCACTTCTTCTGCTTGGCTTTGACGCGCGCCTTTGCTTTCGCCGGCGCGGCCTTGCGCGGCGCGGCTTTGGCCGGAGCGGACTTCGCGGTCGCGCCCTTGCCGTTGCTCTTCGCGGGCGCGACCTTTCCGTACGCGACGCGCGCCGCGACCCGGATCCACTCGCTGACGGTGAGGTCCTCGGCGGCGGCGACGCCTTTGAGGATCTCGAGCTCGCGCTCGGAGAGACGGATCGTGAGCTTGTGACTTCGGGTGTCGGGCATGCGGCTATGTAAGGCCAAATGGCTGTACATGCAACTCCGTCGACTTCGCGCGGCATCTCCTTTGCGTAGGGGACTCCTCCACACGACGGAGGTCTTCCATGAACGGATCCAATTTCATTCGCTCGCCGCTCGCCACCGTGGCGACGTTCGCGCTCGCGACGCTCGGTTGTCTCGGTGCCTGCGGCGATGATGCCCACTCGTACGGACACATCGGTACGCCTTGGTACGACGGCGGGACGTACGAGCCCTCGCACGACGCCGGGCGGGACACGGGTGGTCCCGACGTTTGCAGCACGTGCGGTGCGACGACGTGCGTCGATCTCGAGAGCGACGTCGCCAACTGCGGCGGATGCGGGCTCACGTGCCCCGTCTCGGATCACGGCGCCGCGACATGCACGCGCGGCGGATGCGGTCTCACGTGCGATCCGGGCTTCGAGCTCCACGGCGGCGACTGCGCGCGCGTCGTCCCGCCGCCGCGCCCGGTCGCGCCGCTCTCCGGTGCGACGGTGACGCGCGCGCGTCCGACGTTGCGATGGGCGCTCGCGCCGACGACCGACGGCGCGGAGGTCGACATCTGCCCGACGCGCGCGTGCGATCACGACGCAGAGACGTTCACCGCGCACGGCGACAGCTTCGTCCCGCCGCGCGATCTCGCGCCCGGCGCGCACTTCTGGCGGCTCCACGGCCGCGGGACGCGAGAGGCCGGAACGTCGTCGAGCCCGACGTGGGAATTCTTCGTCGGGCATCGAAGCGCGGCGACCGACACGAGCGCGGGCGCTGTCGCCGACTTCAACGGCGACGGATACGCCGACGTCGTCGTCGCGGATCCCGCGGCGTCGCGCGTCTACATCTACTGGGGCGGACCGAACGGCGTCACCGACGCGTCGCGCACGACGCTGAAGGCGCCGGCCGGCAACGTCGACTGCGGAATGAGCTGCGACGGGCGCGGTCTCGTCGTCGCCAGCGCAGGCGATCTCGACGGCGACGGCTACCCGGAGCTCGTCGTCGGCGACGGCGCGCACGATCGCATCCTCTTGTTTCGCGGCGGCGCGAACGGTCCGAGCGACGCGTCGATGCAGATCCTCGAGACGCCGTTCGCGCTCCAAGGGAGCTTCGGCGGCGCTGTCGCAGCCGCGGGTGACATCGACGGCGACGGCTACGGCGATCTCGTCGTCGGCGCGCGCGGGCTCCACGCCGTCCGCGTCTACCGCGGCGGACCGAACGGCGTCTCGAACGCGAACGGGATGACGCTCGCCGGCCCCGAGATCACCTCGAGCTTCGGCGCCGCAGTCGCGGGCGCGGGGGACGTCGACGGCGACGGATACGCGGACGTGATCGTCGGCGCACCGAACGCAAACGCGGGCGCCGGCGCGGCGTACGTCTACTTCGGCGGACCGACGATGCTCGCGCGCGGACCCTCGATCACGATCCCCGGCCCCGACGTCGCGTTCGGCGGCTTCGGGAGCGTCCTCGCGTTCGCGGGCGACGTGAACGGCGACGGCTTTGCGGATCTCTTGGTCGGCGCGCCCGAATCGATCAGCAAGAGCGGACGCGCGTACCTGTTCCTCGGCGGCATGAACGGAATGGCCGTCGCGCCCAGCACGCGCTTCGACGGCGGGGCCGCGGGCGACTACGTCGGCGCGAGCGTCGCGGCGATCGGCGACATCGACGGCGACGGCTTCGCCGACATCGCGATCGGATCGCCCGGCATCGGCGCCGCGCTCGGTCGCGTCGACGTCTACCGCGGCAGCGCGAGCGGGATCCTCGTGTCGTCGCGCGTGACGCTCACCTCGCCCGACGGCGAGAACTTCGGCGCGGCCATCGGCGGCTCCGGCGACACAGACGGCGACGGCTTCGCCGACTTCATCGTCGGCGCGCGCGCCGCGAACCACGCCTACGTCTTCCGCGGCGCCGCGTCGGGCATCACGGGAACACCGAGCGTCACGCTCGCCGGCCCCGACACGACGTCGCGCACGTTCGGACGCGCGGTCGCGATGTACAGACATCGCGGCGGCGAGTGGCGGCCGTTCGGCTGAAGCCCGGCCGCATGATCACTTCCAATCGTAGGCGGGGGAGCAGCTCCGCGCGTCGCCGCCGCGTCGAAGGCACTCGTCGGCGACGCGGTCGGCGTCGGCGGTGAGACCGTCGAGCACTTGGCACGCCCCGACGAGCTTTCCGCTGCCGCCGGCGTGCGCGAGGCACGTCGCGGCGGCGTTCGTGTGGAACGTCGTGTCGAAGACACACCCTTCGTCGCGATCGTGACCGCAGCCGATCCGATCGAAGCACGCCGCGACTTGCCGCGCCCAGTCGGCTCGCCAGATGGGCGGGCTTCGCACCGGGAGAGTCGGACAGCGCGGGAAGCACTGCGCGGCCGACTCGGTGCCGCATCGCGCGCTGCGACGACACTCCCCCTCGCAGAGAATGTGCGCGGCGTCGCCCGAGGCCGGCTGCGGCGACGATGCGCTTGGTCCCGACGCGCGCTCGCCCGCGCATGCGGCGACGCCCGAGGCGACCGCGAGCACGACGACGCTGAGGCGTGCGAGCTTCGCCCGCGCGCGCGGCACGCATCGCAGGGACTCGTTCATGTCGCGATGCTACCAGCTACCGCGGCGGCATCTTGCGTCGCGCGACGCGCTCGCGCGCCGACGTGACCCACTGCTCGTTGAAGCCGATGTTCACTTCGCCTTCGATGTCGAACGTCGGGATCGAACGCGAGCTCAGCGCGTGCATCTGCCGGCTGTATTCAGGCGACGCGTCGACGTCGCGCTCGTCGAACGCGATCGAGTTGAGCCGGAGCCACGCCTTCGCCTCTTTGCACCTCGGGCACCACTGCGTCGTATAGACGACGACGCGCACGTTCGCGAGCGCCTGCCGCATGTCGGTGTCGCCTTGTTGCTGCTTGCGACGCACTTCCTCGAGATCGCGGTCGAGGTCGCGTGTGGCGGTCGAGGTCGTCGCCGCCGAGGTCGATGTCGGCGACGACGCGCGTGACGGATCGGACGCCGCCACGATCGGTGCGTCGGCCGCCGATGATCGCGCGCGGTAGATCGCGCCGCCAACGAGGACCAAGACGAACGCGCCGCCGAGGACGCCGAAGACGCGCAGCGTGGCGTTGGGCGGCGGCGGCGCGGACGCGCGCGCTTCGCGGCGACAGACGACGCAGAGCCCGTCGGCCCCCGCGGCCAAGCCGTGTTTTTCGCAGCGCACGCTCGCATAGTAGCTCGACTCACGAGAAGCCGATGCCCCCACCCGTCGCCGCTTCGCGGCCGCCGACCTCCCCCAAATCGCGGCGCTGCGCGCCGCTCAGGGGGAGGTGGCCCTCTATCCTCACCCCCCAGCCCCCTCTCCTTTCTCCCGACTGTCGGGAGAAAGGAGAGGGGGAGCGAGACGTGCGATCTCCGCGCGTAGGCGCGCGACGACGGCGCGAAGATCGTCGACGACTTCCTCGTTGCGGAAGCGGATGACGCGCACGCCAATCGCCTCGAGCGAGCGCGTGCGGCTCTCGTCGCGCTCGCGCGTCTCGACGTGGACGCCGCCGGCGCCCCGTCACGAACGATTCTTCGACGCATGAACAATCAATCGGCACGCGTGGTCGAAACGTTGCGTCGTGCGAGTCCCCTCGCCTTTCTCCCGACAGTCGGGGGAAAGGAGAGGGGTCGGGGAGAGGATAGGGGGCTCGCGCGGCACCTCCCCCTGAGCCGCGGAGCGGCGATTTGGGGGAGGTCGCAGGCGCGCAGCCGCGGAGCGGCGAGCACCTGCGGGTGGGGGCACCTTCATCGTCCGATCGTTCACCGCGACGCGAGCCAACCCACGAACGCCGTCGCCGCCGCGAGCCCGACGAGGATCGCGAGGAGCCACAAGAGCAAGCTCCCCCACGCCGCCGTCAGCGAGCGCGCGCCGCGACGATCGCAGTCGAGGCAGATCGCCCAGACCTTCGCGCCCCCTTCGGTCAACGTCGAGCACTCGCCGCATACCGGCTTCCTGCACGACGCGCACGGCCCCGCCGCTTCGCGCGGGCAGAACGTGCAGCGCGTGACGTCGTCGCCGTCGACGCGTTGAAGCTCCGGCATGAGCGGAGCGTAGCGCTTCAGACCGAGGCGGAGTCGGCGACGCGCGCGGTCGCTTCTTCGGTGTGACCGAGCGCCGCCGCGATCTGCGCGCGCGCCGCGTCGCGAACGCGAGCGACGTCGTTCCGGCCGAGCCCCGCGGTCGGAATCGGGCGGAGCACACGCGCGGTCGCGCGCGCCTCGCCGAGCCACGCCGTCCCCGTCGGCATGCAGGTGCGCGTCCCTTGGATCGCGATCGGGAGCACCGGGACCTGCGCGTCGATCGCGAGCTCGAACGCGCCGTCCTTGAACGGGAGCATCCGACCGTCGCGCGAGCGCTTCCCCTCCGGAAAGATCATCACCGACAGTCCTTCGTCGAGCGTGCGCCTGCACTCCGCGAGCATCGCGCGCACGCTCTCGCCTTTGCCGCGCTGGAGCGGGATGTCGCCCGAGAGGCGCATGACCGTTCCAACGACGGGGACCTTGTACATCTCTTGTTTCGCGACCCAGCGCATGTCCCACGGCAAGAACGACAACAGAAACGGATCGACGTTCGACTCGTGATTCGACACGACGACGTACGCCTTGGTCGCGATGTCCGCGGGCGGATCGCCTTCGACGGAGAACTTCCACAGTGGCGTGAGCCGCGTCGCGGTGCGACCCATCCGGCGAATCCAGCGCCCGGCGATCCGCGGCGTCGCGTCGTGGCGATGGAGCACGCGCACCGTCGCGAGGATCGGGACCCACGCGGCGAGGCAGAGGCCGAACTCGAAGTACGTGTACAGACCGGCGGCGACGCGAGGCATGCGCGAAACCTAGCCGCGCGTGGGCGACGGCGCTGTCAGGGACTCGTCACGAAGCCTCGGGCGGCTCCACGGGCGTGCCGCCATGCAGCGTCACGCCGCCGTCGGCCTCGACGTAGAAGCGTCCGTCGTCGACGTTCTCCCTCTTCTTGACCCACGTGCGAAGCCAATCGGAGCCGGCCTTCTCGGTCTCGACGAGATCGAAGCACGCGGGGATTCGGCCGCTCGACCCGTGGTACGAGACGATCACCGAGCCGAGCTTCGCGCCGCGGAGCGCATGCTCGACACGGAGCACGTGGAGCGCGAAGCGCGGCATCGAGAGCTCGACGCGATCGTCGAGGCGATCCTCGTCGGCGAACAGATTCTCGGCGAACGGGTTGAAGAAATAGAACCCGTCGAACCTCGCCCACGACGACTCGGTCGCGTCGCCCTCGACGAACCGCGCGTTCTTCGCGTGGAGCACGCGCTGCGCGTCGCGCGCGATCGCGACGAGGTGCACGCGCTGCTCGACGCCGACGAACTCGATGTCGCGCGCGACGCGCGAAGCGACGAGCACGAATTTTCCCGCGCCGGAGCCGACGTCGAGGACGCGACGCACGCCGTGCGCCGTGAACACTTCTGCTGCGCGCCTTGCGACCGCGACGGGTGTCCAGAAGCGGCGCGAGACGCGCTGCATCGACGCCGGATAGACGGCGTCGAAGTCGGTGTCGTCGACCGTCTCCACCGACGCTTCGAAGCGCGAAATCCCCACGACGTCAGTGTACCCGCCATGCGACCTTCGGATCGATGCTCGACTCCACCGCGTTCCAATCGCTCTCTCCGACCACGCTCGCCGACGTCCTCTCGCGCGATCGCGTCATGGACCTCGGCGTGCGTCCGCTCTGGTCGAACATGCCGCGCGTGGCCGGCCCCGCGTATCCCGTGCGATGCGCGCCCGGCGACAACCTGATGCTTCACGCCGCGATCTACCGCGCCGCGCCAGGATCGATCGTCGTCGTCGAAGCGGGCGACGTCGACTACGCGGTCGCGGGCGGCAACGTCTGCGCGATCGCGCAGCGGCGCGGCATCGCCGCATTCGTCGTCGACGGCGTGATTCGCGATCTCGCGGAGGTGCGCGCCGCTGGCTTCCCGGTGTTCGCGCGCGGCGTGATTCCCATCCCGGGGAAAAAAGAGGCGATGGGCGTCCTCGATGGCCCCGTGCGATGCGGCGGAGTCGACGTCGCGTCGGGCGATGTCGTCGTCGCGGACGAAGAAGGGATCGTCGTCGTGCCGATCGCGGGCGTCGACGCCGTGCTCGCGAGCGCACGAGCGCGTGCGGCGAAGGACGCGGCCGAGACGCTCGACGCGTGGGAGGCGTCGCACCGCGCGCGCGTCGAAGAGGCGCTTCGAAAGTTGGGAATCAGCGGAGCTTGAGCTCGCCGCCGCACGGGACGTCGAGCTGATGCGCCTTCTTCGACGGCGCGACGCGGATCGAATGCGCGCCGCACGGGACGATCGCCGACGTCCCTTTGAGCTTGGTGCCGTCGAGGTACACGCGACCCGCGGGACCGATGACGGTGCCAACGGGCGCGGCGCGGAGATCGCTCGTGCTCGCGATCGGCGGCGCGGCGGAGGTGAGCACGGGCTTCGGTGTCGGGATCGTCGTCGTCGCGGGCGACGCGGGCGCGACGAGCGCGGCGAGGGACGTTCGCGAATCGTAGTCGGACGTGACGGCGTGACGAACGAGCCCGGCGACGAGAATGACCGACGACACGCCGACCGCACCAGCGACGATCCATCCGAGCCGACGTCGCGGCGGTGGGATGACGACGCGCTGAATCTGCACCGTCGCGTCGGTGCGCGACGATCGCGGGCGCCGGCGCGCCGGCGGAGCCTCGATCTCCACCTCCACGTCGATGTCGATCTCAACGGGCGCGACCGAAGCCGCGGGCGCCGGCGCCGGAGTCGACGCAGGAGCCGGCGGGCTCGAGCTCCGTGCATGGAGCCCACGCGCCTTCTTCCGCTGCGTCTCGTCGTAACGAAATACGGATGCCATGGAAGCCGGCATCATGCGCGTATCGCCCTCTTCCACAATCCTCAGCGCGTCCTTTCCAAGGTGGAAAGCCGCAGGGTCGGAAGTTTGCAGTATGCATGGAGCGTGAAGCGCGGGTCACGACGTCTGCGCGTGCGCCGATCCGGCCGCGCGACGGCGCGCAAGACGTGCACGATCGCGCGCGACCTGCACGTCTCATGGAGTCGGCGGTTTTCGCGATGCACGTCAACGCGCGCGCGATCCCGGCGACACCGCCGCCTCCATCTCGTCGAGCACTTCAGCCGAAGGAGGGACGCGAGCCGGAGGAACGTTCGCGACGGGCGCGGCGCCGAGCGGCCCGGACGTGACGCCGATCTCGCGGTCGATCGCGTCGACGCGACGGCTCTCACGGTGTTGCTCGCGTTCCATGGCGACGCTCGTCGCCGCGCCGATCGCGGCACCTACCATCGCGCCCGCGATCGCGCCCGGTGGTCCTGCGATGGAACCGATCGCGGCGCCGACCGCCGCCATCGACGCGCCGCTCGCCGTCGCGATCGCCACCTCGACGCGCTTCTCGTGCTGATGGATGTGCGCGGCCGTCTCTTCCGCCGTGTCCTCGTGCTTCGATTTTTTCGTGCTCATGGTGACGTTGGTTGCCATTGCCGTGCCATCGCGCGCGCGCGCGTCTCGTCGCTGCGCGCTCGCACGGGGCGCCGTTCTCCGCGAAGCGGCCTTCTCTGCGCGCTCCTTCACACCGAGCAGCATTCGTCGATCCATCACGAAGCCGATCGGCTCGAGCAGCGTCGGGCCGAACGCAACGCGCGCGCCGAGATCGTCGGAGCACGTCGAGCGAAAGCGACTGAGCATCCTGCATCGTCCGGCCGCCAACGGCTCGACGTAGAAGAGCCAGCTCCCTGCGGCCCAGCTCTTCCCGGCCGCGCGCGCGGCTTCGTCGGGCGCTCCGTGGGCCACGAGCCAACGCGCGCCGTCGGGGGATTCTCCGACCTCGACGATCGGGAGCGACGGCGCACCGGGATGCAAGACGAGCGCGTCGCCGACGTGCGCCTCCCATTCGGGGTGGATCGCTTCGGCGTTCTGCAGGTGGCAGCCGGCGACGTTCTCGAGCCACTGGTAGCTGTAGAAGCCGCCGCGACCGGCGCCGATCTGCGCGACCCAAGGCCAGACGGCGGCGACCGGCGCGTCGATCTCGACCGCGTGCGTCCAACTCCAACGCGGGCTCGCCACGAGCGCGTCGCCGGGGAGCGCGCGCGCTGCGCTCGCTTCGTCGAGCCCCCAGTGGCTGCGCGCGCCGCGCAAGAACGGCATGAGGATCGCCATCGCCATCGCCGCCGCGCCACCGATCCCTTCGAGCACGTCGGCCGCGCGATCCGCCGGCAACCGATCCTCGGCGCGCGCCGCGAGGTGGCGCAGTTGCGCGTCTTGCATGAGCCGATGCACCGGACGAATCCATGCAACATGCAGCGACTCGCTCGGCGAAAACGCGGCCCGTGCGCGCACGTGCAGACGCGTCGTCGTCGCGTCGAGCGGTTCGAGGACGAACGACCAGGTCACGTGCCAGTACGTCTTCGGACGTGGAGCGCCGAACGCGAGCTGCGCGTGTGCGCTCCCGTCGTAGAGGCCGCCGAGAATGAACGCGCGCGGCGCATCGACGCGGAGTACCTCGAACCCGTCGTCGCCGTCGGGCGTCGCCCGGAGCACCTCGCCGATCTCGATCGTCTGCCAATCCGGATGGATCTCGCGCGCGCTCGCGACGCCGCCGTTGTCGAGCTCGTCGATCGCGTAGAAGCCCGCGCGCCGGCAGCCCATCTGCACGAGCCAGGGCCAGATCGCACGCGGTGTCGCGCGGATGGTGATGCCGCGGGTGATCTGGCCGGCGGCGTCGGACAGGAGCTCGTCACCGGGGAGCACGCGCTCGTTCTCGCGTGCGTTGGGATCGCCGAGATCGTGCGCGAGCGCGGAGAGCGCGGCGCGCCGGATGAAATGCGAGCCCGGTCCGATGAAGCGGAAGTAGCGCCGAAACTTCTTCCACGCCTCCTCGTCGGTCGCGTCGACACGCACTTCCACCTCGACGCGCGAGTCGCGCTCGCCGCGCGGCATCACGCGGATCGCCCACGCGACCTTCGCATAGCCAGCCGTCGCGAACGCGGCGTATTCGGCGGCGCTCGCGACGTGGATGAACGGGATGTCCGGCAGCCACACCTTGCCGATCGCGCCGACCGCGATCTCGCGTGGCGGGTCGTCCGCGAGCACTTGGAAGCCTGGATGCTCCGGCGTCGATCGCAGCTGATCGATGTGGATCTCCGACGGATCGCGCGGTCGGCCGAGCAGCAAATCGGGAAGCGTGCGGATGGCGAAGAGCGCGCGCGTGAACGGAGAGCGCGCGATGTCGCCGTGACGCACGAGCTCCCAGACTCGCGCGGGCGGGGCGGCGAGATCGACGTGATCGATCTCGATCATGCGCGGCGTGGAGACGAGTCGATCGAGTGCGGTCATGCGTGGTCGTGGAGCAACGCGCATGCCGGTGGAAGTCGCTGACGATCGGTCGACGCGCGTCGGCGTACGTCGTCGCGCACGTGCGCAGCGCTGAATCTGCGCGCAGATGCATCGTTTGCATGCGAAGATGCCACGGCCATGAGGCGAGGAGAGCGTGCAGCCGCGGCACGCCGCGCGCATGGGACCTACGCAATGCGATTCGCCCCCATCCTCCTCGTCGGCGCGCTCCTCGGCGCTGCCGGGATCGCTGCCTTCAGCGGCGGCGATCGCGCGTCGACGCCGTCTGTACAGCCGCCGTCCACGTTGCCTCCGTCGATGCCGCCTCCGCCCATGGGCGCGCCGGACATCGATCCCCACGCGACCACGCTCCCGCCGAACCATCCGATGATCGGCCCGGGCGGCGCTCCGATCGCGTCGGTTCGACCGACGAGCGACGAACGCGCAGCGATCACGTGGACGGTCCCCGACGGGTGGAAGATCGCTCCGAACCCGAACGCGATGCGCCTCGCGACGTACCGCATCGCGCCGGTCGCGGGCGACACGGACGAGGCCGAGGTGAGCATCTCGCGCGCCGGCGGGACGACCGACGCGAACATCCAGCGCTGGGTCGGTCAGTTCGACGCGGCCGGCAAGGACACGCGCATCGAGAAGACGGTGAAGGGAATGAAGGTCACGATCGTCGACGTGACCGGCACGTACGCCGGCGGCATGACGCCGGGAGCGTCGACGCCGCACACGGGATGGGCGCTGGTCGGCGCGATCATCGAGACGTCGGGCTCGCCGTACTTCCTCAAGATGATCGGCCCCGCGAAGACCGTACGCGCGTCGCGCGCCGCGCTCGAGAAGCTCGTCGACGGCGTCACGCCCGCTTCGTAGAAGCGTCGTCGGCCGCGCGCGCTCGTCGGAGATCCGAGACGACGACCGCGAGGAAGATCAAGAACGACACCGTGCCGAGCGCTTGCCCGGCCGACATCGCGACGAGCACCGGGAGCGGCCGCGGATCGAGCATCGACCACGCCATGAGCGCGAGGGCGACGATCGCCATCACGCACGCCACGCGAAGCAGCAAGGAGTACCGCGCGACCTTCATGGTTTGACTCCTTCGGGTGACGCGGCCGCCGAGGCCGACGCCGCAGGTTTCCAGAACGGATGCGCGAGGCCGTGGCATCCGACGCTCGCGCAGCTGACGCGCCCGTTTCGCACGTCGTCGAGCGACGCCTTGTGCTCTTTGTTCTTCTGCCAGAGATCGAGCTGCGTCGAGTGGCACTGCATGCAGTTCTCGTTCGGGTACGGCTTGACGAGGTGAATCGTCTGCTTCGCAACGTCGATCGGCGTGTTCCTGTACTCGGTCACGTACAGCCACACGTGACGCATCCCACCGAGCTTCGTCACGACCGTGCCGTACATCCCGTAGTCGGCGTGGCACGAGTAGCAGTTCTCGGATCCGAAGAGCGTGTTGCGCGCGTGGCGCGACGCGAGCGATTGGCTCGCGGGATCGTCCGAGTCGGCGGCGTGCGGTCCCATCACGTGGCACGACCCGCAGAACTTGCGTGTCTTCGTCGCCTCGAAGCCTTCGACGTTTCCGACGAGCGCGACGGTGACGGGCAAGATCCCGAGCGCGACGAGCAGCCAAACCTTCGTCATGCCGACGAGCTCGGGACGCATCACGACGTACGCGATCAGGAGAACCGCGGCGATCGCGGCGCACCCGAGGGCGAAGAGAGTCAGCGGTGAGGCGTGCACGGCGTGTCGAGCTCCTTTGAGACCGCGCGCGGGACTTGCACTCGCGCACCTCGATGGGGTGCAAGACGGTTGCCACTCGCCGACGCCGCGCAAACGGTGCGCTGGTGGCGCTCGCGTTCTGTGCGAGCGCGTCGTCGCGTGCCGAAGCGGAGCCGATTCGATTGCGCGCCGAGGCGATCGCCGAGACGCAGTCGCCGGCGGGGCTCGTCGTACTCGAAGGGCGCGACAAGCTGCGGCCGTGGATCGACGCGGAGGCGTTGGTGTGGGCGGGCGCGCGGACGGATCCGACCGCGGACGTGCTCGTCCTCTCTGTCCGAATGCGCGAGCCGCGCGGTCTCGGCGACGTGCGCGTCGGTCGATTCATCGTCGCGACGGGCGCGGTGCGGCCGGTGCAGATCGACGGCGTGTCGGCGATCGGGCGCGCGCCGTTCGGATCGACCGTCGAGGTGTTCGGCGGGATGCCGGTCGTCCCGCGATTCGGATCGTTCGCGTACGATTGGCTCGCGGGCGCGCGCGTCGCGCATTCGGTCGCGTCGCGCGTGACGATTGGCGCGTCGTACGTGCAGCGGCGATCGCACGGCGAGGTCGCGGACGACGAAGCGGGCGTCGACTTCGCGGCGATCCCGTTAAAATGGCTCGATGTCGCGGCGCGCGCCGCGTACGACGTCACGTCGCCCGGCATCACCGATGCGATCGCGTCGGCGGCGGCGCGTCGCGGCGAGTGGCGCTTCGAGCTCTTCGGATCGCATCGCTCGCCGTCGCGTCTCTTGCCGGCGACGTCGCTCTTCTCGGTGCTCGGAGATTTTCCGTCGCAGATGATCGGCGGGACGGTGCGGTGGCAAGCCGCTCCACGCTTGGACTTGCTCGCGACGGGCGCCGGACAAACCGTCGGCGGCGAGTACGGCGGCAACGGGTGGCTCCGCGCGATGTTGCGTCTCGACGATCGCGGCGACGGGAACCTCGGGCTCGAGCTCCGTCGCCAAGACGTATCGACCGCGAAGTGGAGCGGCGTGCGCGCGATCGGATCGCACGCGCTCCCGCGAGGCTTCCGCTTCTCGTCGGAGATCGAGATCGCGTTCCCCGACGAGCCGGCGGGGCGCGGCTTCGCGTGGCCGTGGGGATTGCTCGCGCTCTCGTGGCGCTCGAAGACGGGGTGGGAAGCGGCCGGCGCCGTCGAGGCCGCGGCGACACCCGCGCATCGATTCGAGACGAACGCGCTCGTGCGGATCTCGCGCGTGCTGGAGATCCGATGAGAGCGCGCCTCACTCTCTTCATGGTGCTCGCGCTCCTCCTCGCGGCGTGCGCGAGCGTGCTCGGGATCCGCCGCGCGTCGACCTCGCATCCCTTCGAGCACCGCGCGCACGTCATGAAAGGCGTCAACTGCAGGGAGTGCCACTCCGATGTCGGAAACGCAGGCGAGTCCGGGCCGGTGCACTTCCCGACCGCCGGCGATTGCGTGCGATGCCACACGAAGCCTCACGACACGCACGAC
>JBBQXV010000098.1:0-28247 GCA_038209335.1 Polyangiales bacterium
CGCGTACGCCCCGTTGTCTGCGTTCGCCACGCCGACCCCGGCGGGGAGATCGATCGACGTCGTGCTCTCTGCCTCCGCGTTCGCGCGCGAGACGAAGCCGCGAACGACGCCGACGTGACGCAGGTGCTTCCCCGCGTTCTCGCCCGCGCGCACGTTCGTCTCGGCGCCGCGCTCGACGAGCGCGACGTGCAACAGCGCGTCGCCCGGCGCGCCGTCGAGCCGATGGTGCACAGCTAGCTTCGCGCCTGCGCGCGTCACGTCGATCGAGAGCGACGTCTTCGTCGGCGCCGCGCGCCCGATCGCCGCACGCGCACGCGCGAGGTCCGAGCCGACGAACTGCTCGACGCCGTTCACGATCATCTGCGGAGTGAAAACCGATGACGTCCCGAACACGCGCGCGTACTCGCGCTGCCGACCCGTGTTGCGCGCGCTCGCGTACGGATCCTTCCAGCCGAGCTCGTCCCAGTAGTCGACGTGGAACGACAACACGACGACCGCGGTCGCATCATCGCGGCGTTCGGAGGCGAGCGTGGCGAGCGCCGCGTCGGCAGGCGGACAGCTGTTGCAACCTTCGGACGTGAAGAGCTCGACGACCGCGATCGACGTCGCGACGGCGCTCGGCAACGCCGCGGGAGCCGCAGCCGGAGGTACGACGTCGCCGCGCGATTCGTTCGGTGTCGGGGACGTATGGCACGCGACGAGCGCGAGCATCGTGACGAGAATGCGCCTTGTCATCGGGAGTACTACGCCCGAATTCGCTTTTCGTTTCGGCCCTTCGACACGGGACGTGGCGAAACCGCGCGAACGACGTAACCACGCGCCACCGTGCGTGCTGACTACCAGCCGTCGTGCGCGATCGCTTTGTACGCGCTCGATGCGGTCCGCAGATCGTGCACGATGCCGTACGAGCACCCCTTCGCTTCGTACGCCCACATCGATCCCCAGCCGTCGCCCGACTCGTAGATGAAGATGTGACCGGCGCCGCCCGAGTTGTACGTGAGCGCGTCGCCCTTCGCGACGCTTCCGCGCGACACCGTGTGCCAGCCGTGCGACTCGTTGACGAAGCTGACGGTGCTGTACGGATGCGAGTCGACCGTCAGATCGCCATTGCTCGTCGGGAGCTCCCACACCTTCGCCGCGAACCCGGAGCAGTCGGCGCCGTAGCCACCCGAGTGCGAGCAGCTCGGGCACGATCCGCTGCACGTCCCCTTCGTCGACGACGTCGCGCCATTCGAAATCCAACGACCGTGGCCCCACCAGTACGAGAAGCCGACGCCGCCCGACGCGCGCGCGATCGCTTGGTCGCGCGCGGTCGATCCGCCGCCACCGCCACCGCCGCCGCCACCGCCCGCGCTCACCATCTTCAAGTACGAGCCGTGCGCCCAGCCGACGGTGCCGGCGTGCTTCACGTTGTAGAAACCATTCTGCGGCGTCGCCGTGTTGACGGTGACGACCTGCGCGCCGTTCGGGATGACGTGGAGGACCGACGCGGACGTGCTCGCCGCGCTGCGGAGGTTCAGGTTGCCCGTGGTCGCGAGCGTCGATCCGATCGGCACACCCGCGGTGAGCCCGCCCGTCGCGGTCCCGTCGTCGATGCCGACGACCTCGCCGTCGTGGTTGCCGCCGGCGCTGCTGCAGCCGACCGCCACGAGGATCGCTCCGACCACGAACAGCACGCGCACCCAAGTCGTCGCCTTCATTTTCGCGCGCCTCCTCCACATGCGTAGAGCGAGCAACGTGCCATGCACGTCGTCGTGCGAATCGGACCTCGAAGCGCCGATTCGATCCGCCCCGCGTGTCGATTCGCGTGCGGCAGAAGAAAAATGTGTGCAGACGGGCGAGGTGCACCGCGCAGCTGCGCTCGCGGCCGATCACGAGCATCGCGAGGGACGACGGGGGTGGCCGGCGGCGATCCAGGTGCGCGCGAGGCGCACGCCGCCAAACTGTTACCGGTACATTGCATGCTTTGGAGGCGTCGCGATGAAAGGCCGTTCGAGGCCGTGGTGGATCCTGGCGATGATCGGCGTCGCGATCGCGATCGCGCTCTGGCGTCCTTGGGCGTCGGACGCGAAGCGTGACGCGTCGCGCGGTGCGTCGAGCGCGGACAGCGACCGCACGAGCGAGCTCGCGAAGAGCGCGTCGGCGATCGCGCTGTCCTCCGCAACGTCGCCGTCGGCGGCGCCGTCGTCGATGGCGGCGCCCGCCGCGACGACCGAGTTCGCGAAGATGGCGTGGGGAAGCGGGCCGCGCGACATCGGTCGCAAGCGGCAGCAAGAAGGAAACGCCGAAGGCCCGATGAGCCTCGCCGTCGATTCGCACGGCGACGCGCTCGTGCTCGATCAAGCCAACGGGCGACTCGTGCGTCTCGGGCCCGGCGGCACGCCGCTCGGCACGATCAAGATCGGCGAAGGCGCGCAAGACGTCGCGGTCGGAAAAGACGGAACGATCGCCGTGCTCGATCGGCTCGTCGACAAGAACGTGACCTTGTACGGCGCCGACGGTCGCTCGCTCGGCACGCTCGACGTCGTCGGCAACGGGATCGCGGAAGGCGGCGGCGTCACGGGCGTCTTCGTCGACGGCAACAGCGTCTACGTCGAGCGCGAGCACGGGCAGCTCGTTCGGATCGGCGACACGCGCGGCAACACGACCGGCGGGCACGACGAGATCCCGGGACGACCGACGCGCGACGGCTCGTCGTACATCTCCGCGTTCCTCGAGACAGGGCGCGCGTTCGTCAGCGCGACGACGCGCGCGACGATGCAGCACCGGTACACGCGCGCGATCGCGCTCACGACGGCGGCGCGCGGGATCCTTCTCCTCGATACGGATCGCTTCTCGACGTTGTACATCGCGACGCTCGGAAACGGCGCGGACGGAAGCGACGTCGAGCAGCTCACGTGCCTCGCGCTCGAAGACGGTCACGTCCTCGGCTCGGTGCCGGTCACGGTGAACACGTTGCCGGAAGAAACATTCCGCGAGTTCGCCGTGCTCGAGGACGGCGGCGTCTTGCACACCGAGATGAGCGACGAAGGCGTGCGGTACGTGCGGTACGACTGCCGCTGACGAAGCGGCCGACGCGACTCTCCGCCGTGTCGTCACCCGTTGGAGTGACGCGCCCGCGCAGGCGGTGCGCGGCGTCGCGCGCTAAGCATCGGCCATGAAGACTTGGCTCTTGGTCGCCGGCGCGTGCGCGGGCGTGCTCACTTTCGCTGCCTGCAGCAGCTCGGATCCTTCGCCGGCGCAGCCCTCCGACGCCGGGACGGTCGACGCAGGCGGCGCCGACGTCGACATCGCGCCCGAGGCCGACGCCGGCCCCGACGTCGTCGATCAAGATCCGAACGTGTACCCGTCGAAGCACCAAGCGATTCCGCAAGCCGACAACGACGGAGGCCCGATCATCGATCACCCGAAGTTGGTCACCGTGACGTTCGTCGGCGATCCGCTGCGCGATCAGCTTCGTGCGTTCGCACACGCGATCGGATCGACTCCGTGGTGGCATGAGACGATCGGAACGTACGGCGTCGCCGACGCGACCAACGGCGGCGACTTCGAGCTCCCCGACACCGTCAGCCATCAGACGATTCTCGACACCGACTTCGCGGCGTTCGTCAATCAGCAGGTGGCCGCCGGCGCGCTCCCCGCGCCCGACGCGCAGACGCTCTACCTCTTCTACATTCCGGCCACGACGATCATCGACGCCAACGGAATCCAGACCTGCCGCGACCTCGATGCTTACCACAGCACGATGGTGGTCGCGGTGCCGACGAGCGTCGACGGCGGAGCTTCGGACGCGGGAAGTCCGGTGGTCGAGGTCGCGTACGCGATCCTCCCGCGATGCACGACGATGATCTCCGACATGACGATCGCGGCCAGCCACGAGATCGGCGAAGCGGTGACCGACCCGAAGGCGAACGACCCGGCCATCAACCTCGTCTCGAACGACGCTTGGATCCCGGTCTTCTTCGGCGGCCGCTACGGTGAAATCGGCGACCTCTGCAACGTGCTCCCCCTCGGCGACACGTACCGCGAGGGCGCCTACCAAGTGCAGCGGCTTTGGTCGAACGCCGCCGCGATGGCTAGCAAGAACCCGTGTCAGCCGGCAACCAAGCCGTACTTCGGCGCGGCCGTGCGCACGACGCCGCGCACCGTCGGCGGCAAGAAGAAGGACGGCCACATCGCGGTGAAGCGCGGCGAGAGCGTCGACGCCGTCATCGATTTTTTCAGCGAGGCGCCGCTGTCGCAAGACGTGACGCTCAAGGTCGGGATGATCGACATCCACGGAACCTTCAATTCGCTCCCGTCGGGAGTGAAAGTGACCTTGTCGCGGACGACCGTGCACAACGGCAACACGCTCGTCATGACGATCACCGCGGCGAAGAACGCGGCGGCCGCGGCCCTCCCGCTCGCGGTGCGCGCGACGCTGACGCCATCTGACTTCAACGACTGGCCGGTGATCCTGTCCGTGCTGTGACGCGCGGTGCATGGCGTTCTTCTGTCGGCCCGAACGCGTCGATAGCCCATCTCAAACTCGGCGGGCTTGGCGCTTCTTGACGCGCTCGGCGACCCTTCTCCGATCGTGCGCTCCCAACGAAGGTCGCTCTAGGGGCACGTCGGCGTTGCGCTGCACGTGACGGGGAGACCGTTGCCGTTCGGCGCGCAGCAGTATCGCGTCGGCCCGCAGACAGCGCAGTCGACGCACCGGACCGCGCACTTCGCTCCCAAGCACGCCTCGCCGTTCGGACAGCAATACGTGTTGGGCGTCGCGCAGAGCGCACCGCCGTCGCTCGCGTCCGCGCTCGCGTCCGGCGAAGCGCCCGCGTCGGGCCCCGCGCCGTCTGCCGCGCCCGCGTCAGCCGAGGACGCGCCGCCCTCCGCGTCCGCCGCGGCGTCCTCGAGCTCGCCGTTTTGCTCGTTCGCTTTCGAGAACGTGATTGACGGCACCGCCTCGCACGCGACCAGCGCGGCGGCGAGAGCGAGCGAACGCGCGAAGCGAAAAGGCATCGCGACTGACTTAGCGCCGCTCGCGCAGCTGTCCACAGGGTTGCCTCACACCCTCGGTCGATTCGGTCAACGGCGCCTCTTCGCGCGGACGCTGCGTTTGCCCTTGGTCGCGGCGTAGGCGGTCTTCTTCTTCGGAGCGGCCTTCTTCTTCGGCGCGACCTTCTTCTTCGGCGCGCTCGTCGTCTTCCCCGCCGGCGCGCTCGCCCGCATGCGTTTCATCTGCGCCATGTTCGTCTCGAGCTCTTCGAGGTGAGCCTGCATCAAGTCGTAGACCGTCTCATGCTCCGACGAATGCACCCCCTCCTCGTCGTGCCGCCACTCGACGATGCTCCCGTCCGGCGTGAAGCAGATCCGGTCCGCGCTCGAGCTCACGCGGAAGAACGGCACGAGGTCGGTCTCCGTCCTCTCCCGTAGCTCCGCCGTCACCCGTTCGATGTCGAGGAACTCCGGCACACCCGCGCCGAACGCGAGCACCGAGAACCCGCGCGTGAACGTCCACGCGGGGCCGATATCGTAGAGCTTCGGCGACGGCCAGTGCTCCTCCTTGGCCTCGACGGTGAACGCTGCGAAGCGGCCGATCAGCTCGCGGTACTCCTTGGGAAAGCGCACGCCGAGGCGCGCCTCCACGGCGTCGATGTCCTCCGGCGTCGGCGGGCGTTGCGATCCCGCGTACGCGAAGTCCGACTGCATGGCTCCGAGCTTCTCGTTCACCTCTGTCCAGCCCATCGTGTCCTCCTCTGTCTTCGCGCCCGCGCCATGTTCCCATGGAAAACAATCGGAGTGGCTGATGGTGGGTCGTCGCGGCGAGCCCGGAACTTCGACCACGCCGACCTGTCCTTCTCCGAGTGGATCATCGAGCGAGCGATTCATTGGGGCGACGACGAGGTCGCACGCGATCGGCGCCGCTGTCGGCGGTTGCCGGCGAGTCTCGCTAGCGGATGCGCAATCGAGATCGACCTCGCGCCGGAGCGTCCGTATCGAACGTGCGGCGCGCGCCTCTTCATGCGCGTCGAGGCGACGAAGATCGCGGCGCGGCGCTGGACGATTCCGCGCATCTCGGCGCGCGCGCTCGTCGCGGCCGCCGCTGCGGCGATGGTGCATGCGGTCTTCGCGGCGCCGTGGTTGCCGGCGCTGAATGCGGATCACCACGACGAACCGCTCGACCGCTACTCCATGATGCATCTCTCGCCGATACCGTTCGGCGAGTGTCCGAGCTGTTGGGCGCACGACTACGATGAGCCTGAGGCGCAACCCATCGTTCGAAGGAAGGCCGACGTTCTGTGCGGCGACGACGGGACGTTGCTCGACCCTCCGTCGTGGACGCCGATTGGCCCGACCGAGCGAGGCGTGCTCGCCGGCTGCACGCAGGTTCCGTTCGTTCACGTCGTCGCCGCGGGTGAGACGCTCACGAGCATCGCTCGCCGCTACGCCGTCGACTGGCGAACGCTCTACGCGCCGGAGGTGAATCCGTGGCTCGTCGAAGAGCGCAAGCCGGATCGGATCTTCGTCGGCGATCGCATCGTGGTTCCGGATCCGCCGGGTGAGATCACGTGCTTGGACGTTCGATAGGACGAAGTGGAGAGCGTCACGGTGTCGGCGAGACGAGCGGATTCACGCCGGCACCTTGAAAGAGCGCCGGTTGGTTCGTGGTCGGATCGGTAAACCTGCCGTACGGCGTGCCGGTGCCCGTCGAGGGATCGATCGTGATCACGCCGCCCGTGCCGTCGTGCGTGAACGCGAAGACCTTGCCAGCGCCGAACGCGACGCCGAAGAGCTTCCCGAATCCGGTCCTAGCAGCGGCCGCGGTGGCGTTCGCGTTCGAGAGATCGATCCGCACGAGCGAGTTGTTCGTGAGGCTCGCCGGTGACGCGAGCGAGTATGCGGTGCCAAACGTGGTGCCGTCGCTGATCGTGGCGAAGTCGCCGGCGAGCGCGAGTCCGCCGGTCAGTGTGCCGATCGGGGTCACCTTCGGAGGCGTTGTCGCCGGGTCGAGGCTGCAGAACACTCCCTTTTCGTCCCCGAGGTAGAGCTTGCCCGTCGTGGTAGCCGTGAGCGCGATGTTCCCCGCACCGCACGACGCGATGTCACCGACCTTTGCGACGTGCCCCGTCATCGCCTCGGCGCGGTAAAGAGCGCTCGTCGAGACGACCCAAACGACGTCGTCCGGCGTCACCGCGAGGTCCACCAGAATGTCCTCGCCGACGCCCCCATCCGTCGCGGGCGGCGCCTGAAACGGGCCCACAGGTACGAGCGACACCGTCGTCAGATCGACGTAGTAGAGCGAGTGATCGGTGTGCGCGTAGATGGTGTAACAACCTCTCGACGAGGACGGGCACCCGCGCTGCGGCGAGCGCGCGTCGGCATCCGTTGCGGGCGAGGCATCCACGAGGGCGCCATCCGATGGCGTGGCCCCGTCGACCGCGCTCGGCGAATCGCTCGTCGCGTCGCTCGTCGAAGCGTCGACTCCAGGCGCGGAGGGGGAACCGTCCGAGCCGCCGCACGCCATCGCCCCGTTGGCCAGCGACAGAGAGGCGAAGACCAGAGAGAACGAGCGATGATGCATGCACTAGGGTTACCAAGATGCGAGGGAACACGCGAGGGTGCACGCATCGCGTACACGTCCATCGGCGCCGCACACCTTCGCGCGCGCGATAGCGGGAATCCAAGGGCAAAACGCGCCTGCTTCGAGAGCAAGCGCGGAGCGATTCTTGCGAACGCCGTGCCGCCATGAAGCTCGATCTCTTTCCTTTTCTCGTAGCGGTAACCACGGCGTGCACCTTCGCGGCGTGCGGCGGCTCCACTTCGGACGGCACGCCGACTCCGGCGAACGACGCCGGCACCACCGATGATGGGGGCAGCGGCGACGACGGCAGCGCGCCCGACGCGTCCGACGACGCGCCGCCTCCGGTCGATCACGGAAAGCCGAGCACGACGTATCCGGCGTACAAGGCCGACATGCCGGCGATCATCAGGAACGGCGGAAGCGTCCTCAGCGCGCCCGTCATCGTCCCCGTCGTGTGGGAGACGGATCCGAACCTCGCGCAGATCGATTCGTTCATCGATCAAATCGGGACGACCAGCTACTGGCACGCGGTCGTCAGCGAGTACGGCGTCGCCAACGCGACGGTCGGCGGGCACGTGCACATTCCGGTGAACGCGGGCAACCCGCTTCCGGCGACCATCACGGAGAGCGCGCTCGAGTCGCTCGTCGACCAGAGCGTCGGCACGACCGGCTGGCCGGCGGCGACGTCGCAGACGATCTACATCGTCTTTCCGCATCCGAGCATCGCGGTCACGGGGCGGGGTGGCGCCGCTGCGTGCACGCTGCACGGCGGCTATCACACGGTCACACGCTCACGCGGCGTGATCTACGCGCTCGCGCTCCCATGCACGACCAACAGCGCGAACGCACTCGTCCGTGTGACGGCGACGGCGAGCCACGAGCTCGGTGAAGCCGCGACCGATCCTTCGCCGGTGTCGGGGTACTTCGGGTTCGACAACAACCACGTCGCGTGGTCGCTCTTCCAGCGCTTCCAGGTCGAGAACGGCGACTCTTGCGAGTTCCTCAAGGACGCCGAGTACAAGGAGGCCGCGCCGTTCGCCTTCCAAGTGCAGCGCCTCTGGTCGAACGCGTCGGCTGCGCTCGGACACAACCCGTGCGTTCCCGCGGGCGCGGCGGGCCCGTACTTCGGCGTGGTGCCGACGGCGCTCGAAACGGTGTCGACCCCCATCGGCGGGCGCACCGTCATGACCAAAGGCATCAACATTCCGGTGGGCCAGACGAAGACGTTCGCCGTCGGATTTTTCAGCGAGGCCGCGACGGCACCGTTCAGCGTGCACGTCGCCGAGGCGTTCACACCGAACGTCACCGGCGCGATGTCGCCGAGCCTGACGCTCAGCATCGACAAAACGACCGGGCAGAACGGCGAGATCGCGTACGTCACGGTCACCGTCAACAAGGCGGGGCTGACCATCACCGAGCCGAGCACGCAGACGTTCGCGAAGGCGAACTACATCACGCTGCTCTCGTCGCTCGGCAACCAGACGTATTTCACGCCGATCCTCATCACCGAAAACTGACGCGGTGTCAGTGCACCGCGCGGGTCGCGGGGAGAGCAAGGCTGACGCGGGCACCGGCCGCGTCGTTGCCGCGCTCGAAGCTGCCGCCGCTCGCGCTCGCGACTTCGCTCACGAGGAAGAGGCCAACGCCGCTGCCGTGAGACTTCGACGTCCCGCCCGCGGCGCCCGGCGGCGAGCGCAGCGCGTCGGCCGAAAATCCGGGGCCATCGTCGCGGACGACGATCGCGACGCGTTCGCCCTCGCGGTGAACTTCGATCGCGACGTGGCTCGCGCCGTGCGCGCCGTCGCCTTCGCAGGCGTTCGCGAGCAAGTTCGACACGGCGCGCTCGAGCGACGCGCCGCCTCCGACGACGTCGACGTTCGCGAACGATTCGCCGGTGCGCTCGAACGTCACCTTCCCGAAGCGCGTTCGCGTGCGCGCGATCGCCGCGTCGACCGCCGCGATCGCGTCACACGCTACGACTTCGTGCGACGCGAGGACCGCCGCGTGCGCGCGCTCGCCCCCTTCGAGCATCGCCGCACGAAGCTCCGCAATGTCCGCACGCACCGCACTCGCGAGGCGACGCACTTCGCCCGCGGTCGCCGCACGTTCCAGCAGGTCCGCGTTCAGGAGCGCCGACGAGAGCCAGCTTCGCAGATCGTGGTGGTCTCGGAGCAGAGCTCGCAAGCTTCGATCGGCGCGCTCCTTCGCGACCGCGCGCGTCGCGGTTTCGAGCGCGAGCGAGCGCGCACGCGCCGCGATCGCGATCCCGATCCCGGCCGCCGTCAGAAAAAGAATGAGCGGAAAGGTCACGCTGTTCGCGTTGACGATGGTCCCGTTCCGCGCGGCGTCGATCGCGACCAGCACAGACGCGAGGACGCCGTTGAGCGCCGCGCCGAAGATCGCGACGCGCGGCGACATCCGCATCCCCGCCGCGACAATCAACAGCGGCACCACACCGAGATCCGGCGTGACGAGGATCCCGAGGTACCCGGGCCACGGCGCGATCACGTTCGACGCGAGCGACACGAACCCCGCCGCCGCGTCGCACGCGACCGATGCCACGAGGACCCCGATCGGCGCACCGTGCCGCACCCGGACGAACGACCACGCCGAGAAGGCGAGCGCGCCGCCAATGGCCACGAGCTCGAGCCATGCCCGCGAAGCGCCGCCCTGCTCACGCGCGCCCACAACGAGGAATCGCGCCAGGATCACGAGCGAAAAGAGGATCCGCGTGGCGCTCGACACACGCTCCCACCCCGCCGCAGAGGTCGCGAGAGCGCGCTCGACCGCGTCTCGCGGTGGGCCCCTCTTCGTCCCGGTCGCGTCACCCAAATGAGCGGCAACCCTGCCGATCTCGGGCTGAATAGGCGGGGGGTCGCTGCCGTCGAACCGTCGCATGGGCGCCCCAACGTTTCACCACGCCGTCGTGGTCGAAGACAACCCCTCGCTCTTACGTGCGGTCAGCCTCGCGCTCCAATCGCGCGCGCGCAAGGTCCACGCATGCGCGACCGTCGAGGAAGCGCGCGAGGCCATCGCAGAGATCGAAGGCGTCGCGTTGCTCGTCCTCGACGTGTCGCTTCCGGACGGAACTGCGCGCGACGTCCTCGATGCGGCACGCTCTCTCGCGGAGACGCCCGTCGTCGTCGTGATGAGCGGCGCGGCGAGCGCAGAAGACGCGTTCGGTCTCGCGAAGCTCGGCGCGGCGGCGTTCGTCCCGAAGCCGATCGATCTCGCGACGCTCGAACGCGCGATCGACGATGCGTCGTCGCGCGCCCCCGCGATCGTCGAGACCGCGCGCGATCTCGTCGGCCACTTGCCGATCCACGACGCCGAGCGCGCCGTACGTCGAACGATGGTCGAAGAAGCGCTCGTGCAAAGCGGCGGAAAACGCACCGGCGCCGCGCGTCTCCTCGGAATCTCGCGACAGCTTTTGCAGCACATGATCCGCACGTAAGGTGCAAAAACTCTTGCACTGACGCAGCACGAAGGTTTGGGGCATATGTTCTTTCGGCGCGCACACGGGCGCGCGAAACCAACTTCGGCGAGGTGGGTCATGCGGGGAGCGCGTCGTCTCGGGCTTTTGGTTTGCGGTCTTCTCTCGGCGGTCGTCGTGGGGGGCGCGGACGCGCAACCGATCGCACCGCCGGGTCCGCTTCCCGTGCCCGGTCCGGGTCCGGGTCCACTTCCGACTCCGCATCCTCCTCCGCTTGCGGGAGGAGTCTGGGGCTTTGCGGATCTCCACACGCACCCCGCAGTGCACATGGCGCTCGGCGCCGAGGACGACGGGTCCGCCGGCATCTTCTACGGCAAGCCGGGGATGAAGCTCGAAGACAACACGATGCCGAGCGATCTCGCGCCGTGCGATCGCGAGAAGCACGGCAAGTTCGATGGCGACTACGTCCGCCACGAGACGCGCCAGATGATCATGCAGAAGGTCAACCAGATCACCGGGCACACGCACGGCAGCTCCGGTTACCCCGACTTCAAGACGTGGCCGAACGCGGGGACGACGAACCACCAGCAGATGCACGTGCAGTGGATCAAGCGCGCGTACGACGGCGGCCTGCGAATCATGGTCGCGTCGGCGATGGACAACCTCACGTTCCGAACGCTCTGGCGAAACGGATACAACATCGCGCCGCCGCGGCTTCGCGCGAACAAGCACGACGAGTTCGCGTCGGCGAAGAGGCAGCTCGACTACATCCATCGCTTCGCCGCGGCGAACTCGTCGTGGATGGAGATCGTGAAGACCGCGGCCGAGGCGCGCAACGCGGTCCGCAACAACAAGCTCGCGGTCATCCTCGGCACCGAGCTCGACACGCTCACGGCGGACCAGCTCCTCAACCTGAGGGACACGCACGACGTGCGGCTCGTCATTCCCGCGCACGTCGCGGACAGCCCGATCGCGGGCTCGGCGGTCTACGAGAACCTCTTCAACAGCCACAACTGGTTCTTGAACGGCGACTTCTTCCACGTTCAGGGCGATTCGCACCTTCGGGTGCGTCTGTCGAAGCCGTCGTACCTCAGCGTGCAGACATCGATCTGGCCGCTCGACGGGTCCGGAGCGATCGCGCCCAACGAGATCGACCAAGGCCAGTACTGCGGGCTGAAGTACCAGTGCTGCCCCGCGCCGAACAACGTCTTCGGATGCATCCCGACCACGCAAGGTCACAAGAACGAGAAGGGGATCGTCGATCCGACGGGATTCAAGCGCCTGATGCAAGCGGGGCTGCTCATCGATCTCGCGCACATGTCCGACAAGGCGCAGGACGACGCGGTGGTCCTCGCGTCGCAGTTCCGCTTCCCGATGATGGATTCGCACACCGGAATGCGCGACGACGCCGCGACCTCGGAGAACGAGCGCGCGATTCGGAGATCGCTCATGAAGACGCTCGCCGATCTCGGCGGCGTGATGGGCATGGGCACCGGCGGGATCACGTCGGGCGGCGAGTCGGAGAGTCGGCGCTTCTTGAAGGTCGACGGCTGGAACATCAACGACGGGAAGAACAAGCACCGCATGGTGCGCTTCACCGGCGAGCAACACGACGCGGTGTTCTCGGTCGGCCCGTACAAGCAAGGCACGGGCGGAGAACCCTGTACGAACGCGTCGATCACGATCCGCACGGGTGGCGACGATCTCCGCGGCGGTAGCGACAGCGCGTATGTCGTCTTCACTTCGACGAGCGGCAGCACGTTGGCGGCGCAAAACATCAACGGCACGGCGAGCTGGGGCAACGGCTCGACGAACTCGGCGATTGTGACGATGCCGCCGGGCACGCGCATCCATGACATCGGCAGCGTCAAGCTCGCGCACAACGGCGACTCGTCGACCGGCGGCGGCGGTCAGGACAACTGGAACGTCGACTCGATCACGATCGAGTGCAGCGGCCCCGGGACGAACGTCCTCAGCATGGCCGGCGGTCCGCTCATGCGTTTCACTGGCGACAACAAGAACTGGCGCGCGCCGCTCAACAACTCCGGCGCTGGCGAGGTGCGAGCGCTGTCGATCAAGGTCCTCACCGGCGGGGACGATCTCCGCGGCGGAAACGACAACGCGATCGCGACGATCGATCTCGGCGGCAGCACGGTCGAGTGCCCGCTCAACCGCGCGGCGAACTGGGGGAACAACTCCTGGCACACCGTGCGCTGCACGCTTCCCGACGGTACGCAGAAGTCGAGCCTGCGCGAGCTCCGCATCCGTACGACGTTCGGCGGGGGAATGGGGGGCGACAACTGGAACATGGACAAGATCGAGGTCTCCGCGGAGATCGGCGGCGCGCGTTTGCTGTCGCAATCGGGAACGCCGCTCATGCGTCTCACCGGTGAGCAGCGCTCGCGCGTGATCTATGCGCCGATGATGACACCGACCTCGAGCCCCGTGGGGATGGCGCCGGGATCGATCCTGAAACTGTGGGTGTGGACGACGACCGACGATCTCCGCGGCGAGAACGACAACGCGACGCTCCTCCTCGAGATGCGCGACGGCTCGACGCAAGAGTTCCCGATGAACAACGGCGGCAAGTGGGACGGCGGCGAGCAGAGCAGAGAGTCGAAGTACAACGTGATGGTTCGCCTCGAGGGCGGAAAGATCTGGAGCGACATCCGCGCCGTCCGAATCAAAACGAACTTCACCGGCGGCCCCACGGGCGACAACTGGGACATCGGGCAAATTTCGTTCGAGGCGTACCCCGATCCCGTGAAGGCGTGGACGCAGGAGCTCCAGACCGTGATGGCGATCCTCGGTGAAGGGAAGGTCGCGCTCGGCACTGATCTCAACGGGCTCGCTCCGCAGATCCCCATGTCGTCGTTGCCGCCCGCGGGCGCGGTCCTCTACCCGCGCGAGATGCAGCCGCCCGCGCCGGCGCGCTCCGTCGCGATCGCGGCGTCTCGTTCCGGCAACAAGACGTTCAACTTCGCCCACGACGGCATTGCGCACATCGGGATGCTGCCGGACTTTCTCTTCTACGCGCAGGGTGCCGCCGGGCCCGCGAAGATCGCGCCGCTCTTCAAGTCGGCCGAGATGGTCATTCAGATGTGGGAGAAGGTCGAAGCGGCGGCGCGGAACGTGCGCTGAACGGCGATGCGGTCGCCCTCGTGCGCAACTGTGGTGCGCATCGTTCCGACTCTCGACGCGGGTCCGCGCGATCGCGCCGCGCTGGAGACCCGAGGACGATGGACGGGATAAGACGCGTCGGGCATCCTAGCGCAATGAGGGAATTCTCAGCTCTCGCGGTCGTAGCGCTCCTCATCGGTTGTCATGACACGACGGGGGCGAAGGCTCCGGTGACGTGCGGATCCGACGAATCGGTGCTCGACGGCGTGTGCGTCAGCAAGCACGTCGCCAACTACGTGAGCTGCGTTCGCGCGCAGGGTGCGACGTTGGGCGAGGAGCGCGGAAAGAAGCTCGCCGTCGACGTCGGCTACGCCGGAGCGAGGGCCGGCGCCGTGAGCGAGGCGCACGATTCGCTCGCCCGGCAGTACTCGGTCTCCGATCAGGCCGTGCTCGCCGTCATCAACATGTGCAACGAGATGGCCCGCACCGGTGGGCCGACGACGGCCGGCGCCGCTGCGGTCACCACGAAGACGAAAGAATGGCACCCGCCGAAAGCCGGAGAGAAAAAGTTCGCCGAGGTCGTCGAGGAGCTCGGTCAGTTCGGCACCGTCGTCGCGAAGAGCGATTTCGGTAGCGGCTCGCCGAGGTTCCTTTGCGAATTCGGCGAGGCGGTCGCTCGCGCCAAGTACCAAAGCGACAAATGGGTCTACACGCACATGGCCGACGGCGGCGCCCACAGCTGCAAGATCGAAGCGCCAGGCGCAGGCGATTTTCTCCTCTACGCAGAGGTGAACCTGATCGACAAGGTCGCGCCCGGAGGACAAGTCTATTGGAACTTCGGCTCGTCACAGGACCGAGTCTTCTGGAACCTCTTTCTGAATCGGGAGGCGGTCCTGCTGTTCGGGTTCGATGGCAGCGGCGCAGAGCCGCGCCAAGTCCTCACCGAGAAGAGCAGCCGCGCGGCGTTTCAAGAGAAGGTCGATATGAGCGTCGTCCTGCGGATTGCGCACGCGAAAGCCGAGGTGTGGCTCAACGGCGAACGAGCGTTCGGCGACGTCAGCGTGAGGCCCGCCGCGATCGATGTGATTTGGCTCGGCGCGGCCAATACCGCGACCGTGTCCTACGACAACATCGTGCTCGTTCGTCTGCAGTGACTCATCAAGCGACGCGACGCGCCTGACGCCCCACATCGCTCGGGTGGCTGGCGCGGAGCGACGTGGGGCGCGCGCTCTCGGCGTCGCCGAACACCACGTACGACGCCGTGTACCTCCTCGCGTATGCGACGTACGCGATTGGCGATCTTCCCGTCACCGGCGCTTCTCTCTCTCGCGCGTTCGCTCGCCTCGTGCCGCCCGGCACGCCGATCGACGTAGGGCTGACGTCGCTCTTCGAAGCGCACCGCGTGCTTCGCGCGGGTGGGACCATCGACGTCACCGGCACGACGGGGCCGCTCGACTTCGATCTCGCGCGCGGCGAAGCGCCGGTCGATCTCGTCATTCTTTGCGTTGGTGCCGGCGCATCCGGCAAAGGCGTCGAGGCCGTCGAGTCGGGCATCGTGTATCGCGCCGCGACCGGGAAGCTCGAAGGAAAGATCCACTGCGGAGAGTGAGCGCGCGAACTGCGGCGGCGCGCCCGTCCACGATGTCGTCGACCTTCAACCAAAAGAACATGTGCTTCAAGGCCGGCGACTACCGTGAGAGACCAGTGCGAGGAGTGGCCGCGTCCGCCGGAGCGGTCGCGACGATGGCTCGTGCCCAGTCACCCGCGGACAGGCGCGGCGCGTGACGTCCGCGCTTTTCGGCGTGGCACCGCGTACGCCGGCCACGATTCTACGGGTGGCACGCGAGGTGCTGAGGTTGTCGACGGGATTCGGCGAATCCGGAGGACACGATGGCGCGATTCGAGATGGCGTTGGCGGCGAGCGCGATGCTCCTGTGGGCATGCGGCGCGAGCACTTCGGCGGCACCGGCCGACGCGGGTGTGGACGTTGCTGCGATCGATGGGGGCGGCGGCGACGATGCGATGTCGGTCGCCGACGCCGGCGTGGTCGACAACGGCGAGGCGAGCACGACGTACCCGGCCTTCAAACCGCCCGTTCCACAGCTCGTCGACAACGGCGGCTCGAAGATGCATGCGCCGACGATTCGTCCGGTCTACTTCGCGGGCGAAACGCTGGCGACCGGGATCAACGATGGGCTCACGCAGTGGCTCACGACGACGTGGCCGACGCAACTCGCAGAGTATGGGTTCGGCACCGCGACGCTCGCTCCGATCGTGCTCACGGAGTCCGCCGCTCCGAACGTCGGTCCGCGTGAGACCGAGACCTGGCTCAGGGGCAAGCTCGACGGGACGCACACGGAATTCGGCGCGGTCGACGCGGCGACGCTCGCGAACGAGGTGTTCGTGATCTTCTATCCGGCGACCACGACGATTGGTACGCCCGGCACGTGCGTCCCGCTGAGCGGCTATCACGACGCGACGGCGGGCAACGCGCCCATAAGCTACGTGGTCATTCCGCGCTGCACGACGACCGTCGCCTCGATGACGACCGTCGCGAGCAACCTGACGATGAGCACCGTGGGCGATCCTCTACCTGTAGCGACGGGCTCCCTTGGGTGGAACGGCTTCGACCCCGATCACGTCGCCTGGGTGCACGCGATCCAAGTCGCCGAGCTGGCGCAACCTTGCTTCGCGTCGCCGCCGGCGCTCGTAGGCACGAACGGCGATGTCGCGATCGCGCGTGCGTGGTCGAACGTGGCGATGCGCGGCTACCACGACCCGTGCGTGCCGGCACCAGCGGATTCGTATTTTGCGGCCGTGCCGATCATGACCGACCAGCTCATCGCGCCAAGGACGAAAGGCGTGAAGCTCGCGCGCGGCGAGACGAAGTCGATCGAGGTCCAGATGCTGAGCGACGGCCCGACGAGCGGCCCTTGGAGCGTGACGGTTACGCCTGTGGCGCCGACGGCGCCCACGGACCTGACATTCGCGCTCGATCGCGACCACGGTCAGAACGGCGAGAAACTTCATTTGAAGATCACTTCGAACGCGACCATGCCGGCGTACTTCGTGGTCACGAGCACGCTCGGTGCGCGCACTACGAGGTGGTTCGGGCTCGTCGCGCCGCACTGAGGTACGACGCAGGGAGCGCGGCACGGGACCGCGCAAAGCGGCTATTCGCAAAGACGCATCAGCGTCCCTTCGCGCGTCCAATACACGGCCGATCCGTCGGCGGCGATTGTAGGGCACGCGCCGGATGTCGACGCTCGCGGATCCCACGTGAACGAGTCGATCGTCTCGGGTGTTCCGCCCGTCGGCGCGACTGCGCGGAGTACCCAGTTGACGAGCGCCGCTCCGCTTCCGTTCGGCGCCGCGCCGCCGTTTCCCCAGCACTCGGCCCAGAAGACGCGCTTCGGTCCGACCACGACGAGCGCCTCGCCCGCGGGCGATGGTGCGCCCACACCCGGGTAGTGCGGTGGAAGCATCGTCGCGAGCTCCGTCGGTTCGGCGCCGTCGATCGGAACGGCGAGGATCCGGCCCGAGCCACCGGCGTACCCCGTCGTGCCGTCGAGTGCCGAGAAGCCTTCTGGCATCTTGACGTGCGTCGTCGACGCGTCGCTCCCAGCCGCCAATGTATGAAGGACGTTGTCCTGATCCGTCCACGCGACCGTGTCTCCCTTTGGGAAGACCATGCCGGGCACCGTGCTCTGGGCGATCGCCTTCCGCGGCGTCGATCCGTCGGCGCCCGCCGCCCAGAGAGACCACACCTCGCCCGTCTCGGTGCCCCACCAGAACGCGCGGTGCGCGTCCAGCTTGAGCGGCTGGGTGAAATACGCGCGTCCGAGATCGCGCGTCGTTCCGCTTCGATAATCGACGACGACCATCGCTTCGCCGTTCGTCTCCGGCGTGCTCGCGTCGTGTCCCCAATCCGACCACCCGACGTTCTCGCCGTCCACGACGATGTCCTTCGGGCGCTTCATCGGGTTGGCGCTGAGCCCAACTTCGATGGCCGTCGTTTCGGCGGCGGGGAGGACGAAGAGCTTTGCGTCTTTCACATAGGCGAGCGCGCCTCCTCCTGCGGTGAGCTTGGTCACGTTCGACGTAACCTGCGCGGGCTGCCGTCCGCACGAAGGCACCGACGTCGCGGCGGGCGTCAACGTCGTCGTCGTCATCGGCGGCGGCGCGCTCGGCGCTCCCGGCGCTCCGCGATCGCTCTTGCCCGCGCAGCTTGCCGCGCACAACACGGACGCTCCACACAACATCACCGACACGAACCTGGTTCGCGACTCGTCGTTCATGAAAAGCCTCCCGCGCGACTCCGCGCTTCGCGCGCGATCGAATCGGTCCCTCACGATGGCCCGATGCGACGCGATCCATCACGGAGTCTGGCGCGGGCGCGCTCGTGTCCCGTCCGGCGTGCACCCGAAGACGGTCACCGCGCCGCTGTTCACGGTCACGGTGAACGTCGGCGCGACGCTCGCGGCGCTCCTCGACGCGGGTTGCGACGAACCAACAGGGAAACTACTGCGCCTGACGATCCGGTGAGTGGTTGACACGCTCCGGCAGTGCACGACACGTTGCGATTCGGATGCATGAAGTCACACAGCTTCTCGAACGTGCACGAGAACCGCGTCCCCTTGTTCGTCACCCCGCTGGGGCAGCTCGCGCCCGGCGCGTGATGGCATCATGATGTCCGCCCGAATGCGTGCATTCTGCAGGCTCGCGGTTCTTGCCGCGCTCGTCATGCTCGGCCTCATGGCCTGCAAGCCATCGAGCACCTCCGCCGTCGCGACCGCCGCGAGCGACGCCGCATCGCCCGCGCCCGACGCGTCTCGCGCGACCGCGCTCGACGGCGCCGCGCTCGACGGCGCCGCGCTCTACGCCTCGCTCTGCGCTGTTTGCCACGCGGCCGATGGGACCGGCTATCGCGCGGACAACGCGCCGTCGCTCGTCAACCGCACGTTCCTCGAGAGCGCGACGGACGATCTGATCCGTCGCTCGATCGTCGACGGCCGCCCCGGGACGTCGATGGCCGCGTATGGACGCGAGCGCGGCGGACCGCTCGATCCCGACGCGGTCGAGCGGATCGTCACGTGGATCCGCAGCCACGGGCCGGCGCCGTCCCCGCTCCTCGCGCGAGCGGCGGGTGACGCGAAGCGCGGCGCGCCGATCTATGCCGCGAAATGCGAGCGCTGCCACGGCAACGCGCAGACACGCGCGACCGCGATCCACCTCGCGAATCCGCGCTTCCTCGAGATCGCTTCGGATCCGTTCCTCGCGTACGCGATCGCCGAGGGGCGGCCCGGTACACCGATGGAGGCGTGGAAAGCGACGCTCACCGCGGCGCAGATCGACGACGTCGTCGCGTTCGTGCGCGGCTTCGGCACGCCGCCGGTCGTCGGGACCTTGCCCGCGCCGACTGGCAAGGAGCCCCTCGTCATCAACCCGAACGGCACGCACCCGTCGTTCAAGCTGCGCGCGAATCCGTGCGCGACGCCCGAGCCGTGCAAAGAGGATCCGCGCTTCGTCTCGGTCGATCAGGTAAAGCAAGCGCTCGCCGAGAAGCGCAGGATCATCATCCTCGATGCGCGCCCGCCGTCGGACTGGATGCGCGCGCACATCACCGGCGCGGTGTCGGTCCCGTACCACGATATGAAGCGCCTCGCGGAAGTCCCGAACGACGGCACGTGGGTGATCGCCTACTGCGCGTGCCCGCATCACCTCTCCGGCGATCTCGTCGACGCGCTCCGGAAGCGCGGCGTACAGCACGCGGTCGTGCTCGACGAGGGGATCCTCGAGTGGCACCGGCGCGGCTATCCGGTGACCGCCGCGCCCGGCGTGGAGCCGCCTCCGAAGGTCGCGCCGCCTTGAATGCGGCTCACCCACGACCGCGCGCGTGCCCGCACTATACTGCGCGTGGGTGTTGACCGCACACCCACCGCGAGCCATGAGGGAGGCCGCCAATCGCCCCCACGGAGGGAGGCGTTGCTGTGCCCGACATACCGGGCAAGGAGACCAACGGTCATGTTCACCAAGTCCATCTCGTTCGCGCTGAGCGCGCTCGCCATCACGGCAGTCGCCGCAATGCCCGCCTGTAGCAGCGCCGACTCGACCAAGGAGTCCGCCGCCGACACGCGGACCGCGATCACCATCACCGGCGCGATGGTCGTCGGCTCGCTCGACTTCCCGCAGACCACCGCCACGACGACGTACACGAGCTCGCCCAGCTACCGCGCCTTCAAGTTCGGCGGCAGCGCGGGCGACAAGGTGGACGTCTGGGTTCGTTCGAACGACGGCGACGCGCTCGCCTGGATCCTCGACGACAACTTCCACACGCTCACGACCAACGACGACGCGAGCACGTCGACGACGGACTCACACATGACGTGGACCGTCGCGGCCGGCGAGACGTTCACGCACTACGTCGTGCTCCGCGAGTACTACCACGCGACCTCGCACTTCACGGTGCAGTTCACGGGCACCAAGGCGGCGCCCGACTTCACGTCGAGCTGCAACGTCGACACCGACTGCGCCGTCGTCGCGAAGAACTGCTGCACGAACCTCGGCAACACATCGATCCTGAAGGGCGACGAGCAGGCGTACCGTGACTCGCTCCACTGCGCATCGCCGCTGATCTGTCCGCTCATCATGACGCGCAACGACCACGGAACCGCGGAGTGCAACGTCGGCACGCACAAGTGCGAATACGTCCTCCCGGCCAACGTCGCGTGCGGCGGTCGCTCCTTGAACCCGCACACGTGCCCGAGTGGGTTCGTTTGCGAAGGTCCGCAGCTCCTCGTCGATGGAGCGGGCAAGTGCTTTCAGACGTGCGGCGGGATCGCTGGGCGGGCGTGCGACAACGCGAGCGACTCGTGCGTCGACGATCCGAACGACAGCTGCGATCCGGCGCATGGCGGCGCGGACTGCGGCGGCATTTGCAAGTCCTGCACGCCGACGAACTGCGGGATCAACGGCCGCTGGGACTCCAACACCTGCTCGTGCGTGGTGCAGCAGTGCGTTCAGACCGCGGCGTGCACGCGGTACGGGCACTGGAGCCCGACGGCGTGCGCGTGCGTCCCCAACCCGACGGGCTGCACGTACGACAGCGACTGTACGTCGCCGTTTGCGAGCTGCGTGCAGGATCCGAACAATCACTGCGACTGGAACCTTCTCAGCTGCAAGGGGATCTGCGTGCCCTGAGCGAGTGACGTGACGCCTTCGCGGCGTCACGCACGACGCGCGTAGCAAAGAGCGGGACCGTCTCTCGAGGCGGTCCCGTTTCTCCGTCCATGGCCACGTTCTCGGCCGCGAGGAGCCTCCTCGCCAGAGATCGAGTAGGGTCTCCAGCTCCTTATGCGCATTCCCGAATCTCTCGCCCCGCTCTTCGACCACGGCATCCTCGAAGAGGTGGTTCGCCCTCTGATGAGCGGAAAGGAAGCGCAGGTCTACGTCGTCGTGTCGGGCGGCCGGCACTGCGTCGCGAAGGTCTACAAAGAGGCGCAAAACCGCACGTTCAAGCAGCGCGCCGAGTACACCGAAGGCCGCAAAGTCCGAAACACGCGCGACCAGCGCGCGATCCAGAAGCGGTCGAAGCACGGGCGCGCGCAGGACGAAGCGGCGTGGCGGTCGACCGAGGTCGACATGATCCATCGTCTTCACGGAGCCGGCGTGCGCGTGCCGGTGCCGTACCACTTCATCGACGGCGTGCTGATCATGGAGCTCATCACCGACGCCGACGGCAACCCGGCGCCGCGCCTGGCCGACCTCGGCTTCGAGCCCGCGGCGGCGGAGGCGATGTACGAGCGGTTGATCCGCGAAGTGGTCCGGATGCTCTGTGCCGGCGTGGTGCACGGCGATCTCTCGGACTTCAACGTCCTCATCGGCGCCGACGGGCCGGTCATCATCGACTTTCCGCAGTCGGTCGACACCGCGCACAACGCGAACGCGCGGAAGCTCCTCCTTCGCGACGTCGAGAACATGCACCGCTTCCTCGCCGAGTTCGTGCCGAACGCGCGCCGCCTGCCGTACGCCGAGGAGATGTGGGAACTCTTCCAAAAGAACCTGCTCACGCCGGAGACGCAGCTTGGTGGTCGCTACCGACCATCGGAGCGGCGCGCGAACACCGACGCGGTGCTGGAGCTCGTGCAGGACGCGAACTACGACGAGCGCAAGCGGCGTGAGCGGCTCGGACTGCGCGGCGGTCCGCCCGCGGACGCTCCTCGCGAGTCCAAACCGCAGGGCGATACTTCGCAGGGGAACGCGCCGCTGCGGCGCCCGCCTCATCAACAGAGCGGCGCGCCGCGATCGCCGCAACCTCGCCACGAGCCGGCGCGCCACGCGCCGCGCCATCCGCAACCGCGCAACGGTCCGCCGCCCAATCGCCCTGAACAGGGCAATCGTCCGCAGCAACACGGCGCGCCCAATCGTCCGCAGCAACACGGCGCACCCAATCGTCCGCAGCAACACGGCGCGTCCAATCGTCCGCACGCCCAGCCGCCGCAGCGCGCTTCGGCGGATGCGCCACAGAGTCGCTCGATTCCTCGCGGCCGACAGTCTCGCACGCCGCACGGCGCGCGTGACGAGCGCCCGCCCATCGAGGTGATCGTCGCGCGCCGACCGCCGACGCCGCGCTGAGCGCGTTGTCACGGGTTGTTCGGCAGCGCGTGGGATGCCGTCACTCGCGCTCCGGGCGAAAGCCGATGCGACCGCGCGGCTTCGGCGGCGGCTCCATGAGATCGCGGATCGCGTCGAAGACGACTCGGAACTGCGCGTCGTACTTCTTCTCGAGCGCCGCGAGCTTCTTCGCCGGGTCGGCGTTCTCCCTGGAGGTAGCGGCGTCCGCCCCATGATCTTGAGGTGCCAAATTGGTACCTCAAGTTGGCGACCTCTTCCTGCGTCAGCTGGAGCATGAAGTCCGCCGGAAACCGATCCGCGTTGCGTTTGATCGCGCGGACGAGAGCCTTGGTCTCGACTTCGTAGAGCGCGGCGAGATCCGCGTCCAGGATGACGCGCTCGCCGCGGAGCGACAGAATCGTCCGCTCGAGGTGGGGCGGAACCAGCGCCTTCGAGGCGCGCGCGTGTTGCATGGCTGGATCGTCGGCATGTGCGGCCCGCAGTTGCGGAGAATCGGATCGAAGCGACCATTACGGATCTGCTCCGCGCAACCGTAGTGAGCCGCTGAGTGCCGCTCGCGCTACACGTTCGATTGCGGCGCGGCGCGGACGTAGCGCGGCTCGACGCGGATGTCGTTCATGAAGCCGCCGAAGAGCGCGTCAACCTCGCGCACGTCGAGCACGAGCAGGCCGTCCGAGGTGATTTCGTCGACGCGGTACGTTCGGCCCACGCAGTGCTCGAACACGCGACGCGACACGATCGGCAGCTTGGCGACCCACGGCGGGAGCTCGATGAGCATCACGAGATCGCCCGCTGCGAACATGGCTCGATTGTAGCTGCTGGAGCGCGTGGGCGATCGTCACTCGCGCTCCGGGCGAAAGCCGATGCGACCGCGCGGCTTCGGCGGCGGCTCCATGAGATCGCGGATCGCGTCGAAGACGACTCGGAACTGCGCGTCGTATTTCTTTTCGAGCGCCGCGAGCTTCTTCCCCAGGTCGGCGTTCTCCTGGAGCATGCGACGGAGGCGGACGAATGCGCGCACAATCTCGATGTTCACCTGCACCGCGCGCGGACTGCGGAGGACGCTCGAGAGCATCGCGACGCCTTGCTCGGTGAATGCGTAGGGGCGCTACTTGCGGTGTTTGCCACGACGAGCAGTGTCTAAGATCACAGTTTGTGATCTTAGAGAATCGCCCTCCTTCTCTGAGAGCTGGAACATGAAGTCCTCTGGAAACCGCGCGCGGTTCCGGCGAACGGCCTGATTCAGCGCGCGCACCTCGACACCGTAGAGGGTCGTCAGATCGTGATCGAGGAGGACACGGTGTCCACGCAGCATCAAGATCGCGCGCTCCACTCGCTCGAACGGGACGAGGTCCGCTTTCACCATGAGCGTCGCCAGAGCAATGGCGGTGCCAGAACGGGAGTCTCGGCTGTTTCGAGAAATTGCGGCTCCGCGAGGTGTCCGGGACGTCCGGGACAGTTTTCGACTGTCCTACGGACAGTCCCAGGTCACCCGTCCTGCAACAGGACGTAGCGCTCTTCCGAGCGATCGCGTTCGCGCGGTGAAGCGCGAGACGGTGTGGCTCGACGAGGCAGGAACAAGCTCGCGAGCTCGCGGTAGAGACTCGACGCCAATCGCGACGAGCGTACCCACCGCGCTTCAATACTCGTGCGAGCAGAGGCTGAACTTCGTCGTCCCCTTGATCGTGAAGCGGTCGTGTCGCAGTGCACCCACGCGGAGCCGTCGACTCCGTTCTGGCACGGCGTCGAAGTCACGCGGTAGCGCCGAGGTAAGCGCTGTCGTAGCCAACGCCCGCTGATACGCTCGGCGCCGTGACGCTTCGCACGGGGGACAAGCTCGATCGCTACACCATCGAGGCGCTGCTCGGCGAAGGCGGCATGGGCCAGGTGTACCGTGCCGCCGACGACAAGCTGCACCGACGCGTCGCGCTCAAGGTGCTGCGCGTCGGCGACGCCAGCGACGAGTCGAGCGCGTCCGAGGGGAAGGCGCGGCTGCTCCGCGAAGCGCGCGCGGCGGCGGCGCTCGATCACCCGAACGCCATCGCGATCTTCGACGTCGGCGAAGTGAACGGCGATCCGTACATCGCCATGGAGCTCGTCGAAGGCAAATCGCTCCGGAGCTACGTCGGCGACGTCACCGTCCCGATCGAACGTCGCTTGCGGTGGCTCGCGGACATCGCGCGGGCGCTCGGCGCGGCGCACAAGCGCGGTCTCGTCCACCGCGACGTCAAACCCGAGAACGTGATGGTGCGCGACGACGGCGCGATCAAGGTGCTCGACTTCGGCATCGCGCGTCGCACCAGCGCGGCGGTCGATCCGAACGCGCCCACGTCGGCGGAGTCGCTCGCGACGATCACGGAGCGAGGCGTCGCCGTCGGGACGCCGCTCTACATGGCGCCGGAGCAGATGCGCGGCGAGTCGCTCGACGGGCGCGCGGACGAGTTCGCGTGGGGCGTCGTCGCGTACGAGCTCTTGACCGGGCGGTGTCCGTGGGTCGGGCGCGATTCGCTTCAGATCGTGTCGCAGATCTTGAGCGCCGATCCGACCGCGCCGATCGACGTGAGCGCACAGGTGCCGCGCGCGGTCAGCGACCTCGTGATGAAGGCGCTCTCGAAACGCGCGACGGGGCGTTTCGAAAAGATGGAGGCGCTCGTCGAGGAGCTCGACCGCATGATCGCCACGCCGTCGTCGCGCGACGCGGCAGTGGTGACGGCGGAGCACACCGCGCCGCCCGGCCGGCGCACGCTCCGCGCCGCGGCGGTGCTCGCCGTCGGTGTGGCGGCGCTCGCGACGTATCTGTGGATGCAGAAGAGCCCGGCGCCGACGCCGATCGTCGCGTCGGCAACGGCAACGGCTCCTGCGTCGGCGCGCCCCACGGCCGTCACCGATCTCCCCCTCCCTCCGTCGAGCAACCCCGAGGCGATCGCCGCGTACAGAGCCGCGATGCAGGCGTATCGAGACGCGTCCGGACCGCGCGTGCATCTGCAGCGCGCCGTCGATCTCGATCCGAGCCTCGCGGCGGCGCACCTTCGGCTCGCGACGCTCCACGGCACCGCCGAGACAGGCGCCGCGCGCGACAGCTACCGCCGCGCCGTCGGGCTCCGCGCGAGTCTGACCGAGCGCGACGTCGCGTTGCTCGATGCGCTCCAGCCGTTCCTCGGGCGCGATCCGGCCGACCTCGCAGAGTGGGAGCGCCGCATGACCGAGATCGTCTCGCGATGGCCACTCGACGCCGACCTCCTCATGCAGCTCGTTCTCACGTACTGGGTTCGCGGGAAGTTTCGCGACACCGAGCCGCTCCTCGATCGCGTGCTCGCGATCGACGCGGGCAACGCGAACGCCCACCACGCGCGCGCGGCGGCGAAGATGTACGCGGGCGAGTACGACGCGGCGAAGACCGAGTTCGACGAGTGTCTACGCATTTCGCCCGCCGCCGTCAGCTGCATGAGCAGGCGCGTCGCGTTGCTCACGACGCTCGGCGAGTGCGCGGGCGTCGAAGCCGACGCGCGCCGCATGATCATGGCGTACCCGGAGTGGGCGTACGGTTACGACGTGCTCGCGCGCGCGCTCGCGGCGCGCGGAAGGCCGCAACCTCTCGTGCTCGAAACCTTTCGGCAAGCGTGGGCGCGCGCGCCCGCCGGACGACGGAAGACGATCGAGCTCGCCGACTCGCTGAACCTCGCGCTGCTCGCCGGCGACTTCGACGGAGCCGCGCAGATCGCCGCGGATCTCGAGCGCGCGACGGCTGCGGTCGCCGACGAGATGACGCACGCCGATCTCTCTCGCGCGCGCGCCGAGCTCGCCATCGAAACCGGTCGGCCGGCGGAGGCTGCGCGCGTCGCGGCGGACTTTCTCGGACGACGCGACGCTTGGTCACGCGGCGTTTTCGTCGAGGACTACTCGTTCGCGCGCGACGCGGTGCCGCGCCTCCTCGCCGCGCAGCTGCGCGCGGGCTCTCTCACGAAGCCGGCGTTCGACGCGAAGCGCGCCGAGTGGCTGGCGGGATGGGAAGCGAAGCTCGAAGGCGACTACCGTGGGCTCTTCTGGTTGCACGCCTATGCCGACGTCGTCGAGACGCGCGAAGAGGCACTCGACGCGCTCGCCGCGATGCCGCGCTTCCCACCGCTGAGCCGGTTCCGCCCCGAGACGCTCGCCGACGCGCAGGTCGGACGCGTGCAGCTTCTCGCAGGGAACGCGCCGGAGGCGGCGAGACTGCTCGCGCTCGGCGTGGCCAACTGCCGCGTCCTCGACGAGCCGATCGAGCACACGCGCGCGCACTGGTTTCTCGGGCAGGCACGCGAAGCGATCGGAGATCGCGCAGGCGCGTGCGCGGCGTACCGTGTCGTGCTCGATCGCTGGAGTGCGGCGAAGAGGAGCGTCACCGCCGAGAAGACGCGCGCGCGCGTACGTGCGCTTGCGTGCGGCGGCTGACTAGCCACGTCGTCCTGCATTCGCGCGTCAGACCTTCGCGTCCCCGACGAGGTCGTCTTCGTCGAGCGCGCGCTGCGGCGAGAGGCGATCGCCCCTCTGACCCGCGACCGACACGCGATTCCGTCGCGATTGGCGTCAAATGGTACCGTTCGGCGCTGCGTCACGATGAGGAGTGGATGACCGCACCGACGACGGAGAGGAACGTCCGGCTCAGAGCGACGCTCACGCGCAATGCCGCGTACGCGGGCGCCGCTGCGAGCGCCGGGGCTTTCGTCATGCTCGTCGCTCGGGCGCTCGGTCTTGTGAGCTACTCTTGGCTCGATCCCGTCTACTGGTGGCTGTCGATCGTCGTCATCGACGCGACGAGCGCGATTGTCATCGCGCGCACAACGACCATCTCCGCTGCCGTGGTGCGCAACTTTCGTTGGCTGCACTACGCGACCTTCATTCCGATGGTCGCGTACGCAATGTCGTTCTTGCGCGAAGCTCGCTGGGTGATCCTCTTGTGGATGTTCCTGGCCATCGCGGTCACCGTAATGATGGAGAGCGTATGGGCCACGCTGGCCCTGTCAGCCTTGTCCACGGTGACGTACGTCACCGTGTCGTATGTCTGCATTACCCACTTCGGACAACCTGGAAACTTCGCCGTAGAGGCTTTTGGCGCTATCACGGCGATTCCGGTCCATAGCTTGATGGCGGTCCTCGCGGCACGGTTCACACGTCAACGGCTCGCATTGGCGGCAGCGCGACGGAGTGCAGAGCGACGAAGTCAGGAGCTTGCGGACGTCTCCGCGAAGCTTGCCGAAACGAACGCGACGCTCGAACAGCGCGTCCAACATCAAGTCGCCGAGGTCGTCGCGCGCGCGCGCGACATCGAGATCCTCAACGCGCACCTCCGCGAACGCGTACGCGAACGCTCCCGCGAGATCGCGGCGACCCTCGCGCGCTTGTCGGACTCATCGAGCGAACCGCCCGGCCCACTTCCGCCGGGAACGATCCTCGCCGAGCGCGCACGGATCGACTCGTTTCTCGCAGCGGGCGGAATGGGCGCCGTGTACCGCGCGA
>JBBQXV010000099.1:0-28231 GCA_038209335.1 Polyangiales bacterium
GCGTATGTCGCGATGGCGCTCCTCGCGGCCGCGCAGAAGATCACGCTCGGCGAGATGACGCTCTACATCCTCGCGTTTCGTCAGGGGCAGCAGTCGTTCCAGTCGATGCTCGGATCGATCGGCGGCATGTACGAGCACAACCTCTACATGTCGAACCTGTTCGAGTACCTCCGAATGACGAGCGCGACGTCGGTGTCGGCTCCGTCGACGGCATCGACCGCGAGCCTGCCGTCGGTCGGCATCGTCTTCGATCACGTCGGCTTCAAGTACCCGGGGAAGGACGAGTGGGCCGTTCGCGACGTCGACCTCACGATCGCGCCCGGCGAGAGCCTCGCGCTCGTCGGAGAGAACGGCGCCGGCAAGACGACGCTCATCAAGCTCCTCACGCGACTCTACGAGCCGAGCGAGGGTCGCATCCTCCTCGACGGGCGTGATCTGCGCGCGTGGGATCCCGACCTGCTGCGCCGTCGCTTCGGCGTCGTCTTCCAAGACTTCAACCAGTACCAGCTCAAGCTGCGCGAGAACGTCGGGCTCGGAAGCGTGACGCACCTCGAAGACGAGCCGCGGATCGCGCGCGCGGTCGAGCGCGGCGGCGCTACCGAGCTCGTCGCGTCGCTGACCGGCGGGCTCGACGCGTCGCTTGGACGATGGTTCGCCGACGGGACCGAGCTGTCGGGCGGTCAGTGGCAGAAGGTGGCGCTCGCGCGCGCGTTCATGCGCGAGGAGTCCGACATCCTCGTGCTCGACGAGCCGACCGCGGCGCTCGACGCCGAGGCGGAGCACGCGGTCTTCTCACGCTTTCGCGAGCTCGCGAAGGGCCGCACGACGATCGTCATCTCGCACCGCTTTCCGACGGTCCGCATGGCGCAGCGGATCGTGGTGCTCAATCACGGGAGCATCGTCGAGTCGGGATCGCACGACGAGCTCGTCGCGGCCAAAGGGCGGTATGCGCGGATGTTTGCGCTGCAGGCCGAGGGCTACAGGTGATCGAGAATTTGGTCGCCAAGGACGCCTGAAGAGCGCCAAGGACGCCAAGGTTTTTGGGTGAGATCAGCGGGCGCCGCCGCCGATGACGCGCGGTTCGCCGTTTTGGACGAGGACGAGGAGCGTGTAGCGGCCGCCGAGAACGAAGCGCTTCTCGATGTCGGGGATGTCCTTCGCGACGAGCGTCCACGACATGCTGTCGGCGAAGTCGTTCGTGACGACGAGGCGGTCGGGCGCCTGCACCTTGACGATGATCGCGTCGACGACGACGCGGCCATCGTCGGGTTTGTTCGCCAGCTTCTGGAGCGTCGATCGCGGCGTCGCGCCCGCATCGAAATCGCTCGGTGGTGGCGACGACGGCATTCCGCTCCCCATGCTGGTCGGAGCGGACGCCGACGGGATCGCGTCGCGATCGCGCCCGCACGCGAACGTAAGGAGCGCGACGAACGGAACGAGCGCGACGAACGAGCGCATCACGGGATGATCTTCGTCTCTTTGATCCAGTCGAGCTTGTCGAACTCCTTCTTCAGGTAGTCGTTCCCCTCGGCCTGCATGCGCCCTTGATCCGGACCTTTCCCGTTGGGCGCGCCTTCGCCGTAGCCCTTGTAGAGCGAGTCGACGACGTTCATCCCCTCGATGACCTTGGCGAAGGGAGGGAAGCCCATGCCGTCGAGCCGCGTGTTGGCGTCGACGTAGTTGATGAACACTTGGGCCGTGCGCGTGTTGGCGGTGCGTTTGGCGAACGACATGTAGCCGCGCTTGTTCGACTCCTTGACGGGATCGTCCGGAATCGTGTTGTCCTGCCAGACCTTGTTCACCGCGCGATCGCCGTGAATTCCCCACTGGACCATGAAGCCGTCGACGACGCGGAAGAAGCGCGTCTCGTTGTAGAACCCGAGCTTCACCAGGTTGTAGAAGCGGTCGGCGCCGTTCGGTGACCAGTCGCGGTGGACCTCGACGACGAAGTCGCCCTTGGTCGTGATGAACTTGGCCTTGAAGAGCGCGGGCGCTTGCTCTTTCGCCATCGCGGGATCGAGCTGCGCGATCGTCTTCTGCGTGGCCTTGCCGTCGCCGACTTTTGCGGGTGCGGAGCCGGACGCGACAGGTGCGCCACCGTCGCGCTTCGCGCTCGACGACGCCGCGACGCTTGCCGATCCCGAGTCCGGCGCGGCGCTCGCGAGGCTGCCTGCGCTCCCGCTCGCGCTCTGGATCGAGAGCCATCCACCGCCGGCGCCGCTCGTGCTGGGCGTCGGCGCGGCGCTGGGGATCACAACCGTCGTGCTCGACGTGACGCCCGGCTCGGGCGCCGCGTCCTGCTTGCAGGCGGCGACGATCCACGGCGAACAAAAGAGGAGAATTGCGACGGCATTGGAGCGGCGGTTCTTCATGGCGCAGCTTTATAGCGCACCCGCCAAAGTTTCGGCATGCCGCGGTGTCTGTCCCGCCATGTATCGCTCCTCGGCTGACAAACCGCACCCCGGATTCGCAAGCGCAGCGTTGCGGTACGCGGGCGCTGCGCGCGCGTTCGACGTCCGCGAGCTCCCTCGCGCGACACGCTCCTACCTCTACGAGTGCATGCGCGGCCACGCGGTGCCGACGCCGCTCCTCGCGCTGCCGATGGGTGCGCGCGTCGGCCCGCGTTCGTTCGCGGCGCTCGCGCTCGCGGCGACGATGGCGCTCGGCGTCGCGATCCTCTTCGCGTGCACCGCGTCGACCGCGCCGTCGCTCGCGCTCCTCGTCACGCACGTCGCCCTCGCCGTCGTGGCCGCGGGCGCGACCGCGGGCGCGCTGCGTTCACGGCGCGCGAGCCCGGGAGGCGGCGTCGCGTCCGGGATCTATCTCTTCCCGTTCGATCTCGTCGATGCGAGAAAGTCGACGATTCACCTGTATCCGCTCGCCGGCGCGCACGATGTCCGCGTTCGAAATCGCGAAGGCGAGCGCGGCGCGACGCTCGATATCGAGTTCGCGGCCGGCGCGATGTTTTCGCTCGCGGTCGAGGACCGCGCGATCGCCGACGAGCTCCGCGCGGAGATTGTGCGCACGGTCGGTCGCATCGAAGCGCTCACGAACGCGGGCGATCTCGCGACGGTCGCGGTCTACGACGTCTTCCACGAGCTGCGCGAGGCGGGCACCTGGGGCGACGTGAGCTTCGTCCTTCCTGCGCCGCGCGCGCCGAGGCTTTCACGCGCGCCGCGCCAGTCGACCGTCATGCGCGCGCACATGGCCGCGTGCGCGACGTGGTCCGTCGCGATCGGCGTAGGCGCAGCCATCGGCGCGTCGTCGTTCGCGTACGGCAAGACGACGAACGACGATCTCCGCTTCGCGCGCGCCAACTCGCGCGACACCTCCGACTCGTACGTGCAGTACCTCACGAGCGGCGGCGGTCGCTACGAAGCCGAGGTCTTGCGGACACGCTTGCCGTGCGCGGAAATCCGGACCGTGCTCGCGCGCTCGCCCGCGTTGAACGACACCAAGCCGCTGGCGACGTTCGTGAAGCGTTACCCCGCGAGCTACTGCACCGACACCGCGAAGCTGGTGCTCTCGCAAAAAATCGAAGGTGTGCACGTCGCCTTCGCGAGGTGAAACGTCACTGCCCGCAGAAGATGGGCGCGACCGTCTTGAAGAACTGCTCGAACGTCGTCGCGGTGAGGCACTGCGCGGCCGGGTGCATCGATCCCGAGACGAGCGTCGCGCACTGTGCGCGCGCGTTCTCGGCGGAGCACGCGCACTGCGATGCCGTCGACGTGCAGCCGAGGTAGTCCTGGAACGACAGATCGTCGACCACCGGGCAGTTTGCGCTGCATGACGCCTCGGCGCACTCGTCGTTCGCCATGTACGCCTGCGCGCAATCGTGGTTGCACGGCTCGAGAAGCTCGATGCATCCACCGATGTTGATGTTGACGAAGCCGCTCTTGGCGATCAGCGGACCGTAGCTCGCCGCTGTCTCGTCGGTGGAGAGGCACGCCGTGCACGCCGCGTCGAAGTTGGCGCACGTCGTCGCGTTTGCCGTGTTCGGATCGAGGCACGCGGCGTAGTAGCCGTCGATCTGCGCGCTCGTGCAGAGGCCTTGGTGGAAGCCCGACGGGGGATGCCAGCTCGCTTGAAACGGCGCGACGTCGATGGGGCCGCACTGACCGCCCGTCGGTGGAGCGCACACGCCGCCCGCGTCTCCGGTGCCCACTGCGGTGGTGCCCGCGTCGGCGACCATCACGGGCTTGCACGCGACGGCCACATCCGTCGTGTTGCCGCCGTCGGTCGAACCGCCGTCGCCCCCGGTCGACGAGTCGCCCGCACCGCCGTCGTGCGATGCGCCCGAGTCGCCGTGCGCGCCGTCGCCGCCCGAGCCGTCGCCCGCCGCGCCGGCGTCTTGCCCGCCGTTGGACGAGTCGCTCGCGGTCGCGCAACCGGAGGTGGCAGCCGCGACGACGACGAAAATGGAAAGAGCCGCGAATCCCGACTTATGCATGAAGCCCCCCAACCGAAGTGGCGGGCAACCTACATCGCGGCCAAAACGGTTCAAGGCACAAAGCGCCGGAGACGACGATTGCCAATCAGTGCGGGTGCGCGCGGAGAAGAGTGATCTCCTTCGTCGTGCCGTTCACCGTGACGTCGCCTTTGAATCCGTCGGTGATCGGAACGAGCGTGACCACCTGCTGGACGAGGCCGTTCGGTGTCTTGAACGCGCCTTGGAGCACCGGCGTGTCGCTGGCAGTCGGTTGCGTCACGATGAGCGCGGCGGTGCCGTCGGCGTCGGTCTCTTCGTAGAGGCCCGCGGCGGTCGCTGGGTTGACGGAGGTCGCGGTCCACGCGAGCGGCGCTTCGCCGTCCATCGCGCGGTCGAGCGTTCCGTTGATCGTCGTGCCGTCGGTTTGCAGCGCGCCGGTCGCGGTCCATCCGGTCTGCACGAGCGTGAACGGCGCCGCGAGCGACGCGTCGCCGCGGAACCATTTGGTGTGCGTCGAGTACGTCATCGCGCCGCCGCAGAAGAAGAGGAACGCCTTCGGCCCTTCGACGACGATGGCGACCTGCGCGTCCGAGCCGGTGACCGCGCCGACGAAGATGCGCGCGGTCGACGCGTCGGCGGGCGAATCGGACGTCGCGTCGGCGAGCATCCCCGCGTCCGCGCCGCCGCTGTCCGTCCCCGCGCTCGCGTCGTCGCCGCGAACGTTGACGATGCCGCCGTCCGAGCACGCCGCCGCGCCGATCCCGAGCACCACCCAAAGAAAGCCCCGCCGTGTCGTTCGCATCATCGAGTCCCCCATCAAGGCAGGGTACATTCGCTTCGCCCCATGCAGCCCGGCGAAACCATAAGCGGAAGGTGGGTCATCGACGGACTCGCCGACACCGGTGGCATGGGGAGCGTGTACCGCGCTACCGACAGCATGACCGGCGAACGGGTCGCGCTCAAGGTGCTTCATCGCGGCGAGCGTCGGATGCTCGAACGATTTCAGATCGAGATCGCGGCGCTGGTGAGCCTCGTCGGCCCTGACGGGGCGCCGACGGACACGGCTCACGAAGGGATCGTTCGTTACGTCGATCACGGGATGATCGACGACAAGACGCCGTTCCTCGTCATGGAATGGATCGAAGGCGAGAGCCTCGCGCAGCGTCTCATCGATCGCGGCGTGAGCATGCGCGAGATGTTCGCGCTCGCGGCGCGGATGGCGGACGTGCTCGTCTTCCTGCACGCGCGCGGCGTCGTTCACCGCGATCTCAAGCCGAGCAACGTGATGCTCCCACGGAGCAGCGTCGCGGCGGCCAAGCTCGTCGACTTCGGGATCGCGCGCATCCAGAGCGCGCGCATGCTCACGGCGAGCGGCGTGCGCATCGGCACGCTCGAGTACATGGCGCCCGAGCAGGTTCGCAGCTCGCGTCGCGTCGACGGTCGCGCGGACGTCTTCGCGCTCGGCGTCATCTTGTTCGAGTGCGCGACGGGGCGGCGCCCGCACGACGCGGACGACGAGGTCTCGATCCTCGCGAAGATCGTCCTCGAGGACGCGCCGCGCGCGCGCAGCGTTCGCCCAGAGGTTCCGCAGGCGCTCGACGACTTCCTCGCGCGGCTGCTCGAACGCGATCCGGAACGTCGTCCGACGTCGGAGGCGCTTCGCAAAGAGCTCGTCGTGCTCGAGACCGCGCTCGCCGGCGTGAACCTCGCGCCGATCCCGTGCGCTGCGCACAGCGACGCGATGGAGAGCACCGTGATGAGCGCGCCGCCGGGGCGCTTGTCTCCTCCGGTGGTCAGCATCGCGCCGCGCCCCGTACCCGCGTCGCGCGCAGTCGCGACGTCGGTGCTCCCGACGCCCCAGGGGGCGCTCGTGGGCCGCGAAATCGACGTGCGCGATGCGGTCGCGACGTTGCGCGCGAGCGGCGCGACGCTCGCGTTGTGGGGGCCGGCGGGCGTGGGGAAGACACGCCTCGCGGTCGAGATCGCGCGCACGCTCGTCGCCGATACGCTCGACGGCGCCGCGTATTGCGATCTCCGCGACGCGCACGATCCCGAAGGCGTGCTACGCGCGGTGTGCCTCTCACTCGGGATCGCGCCGGGCGGATCGAGCGACGACGTCGCGGCAGCCATCGGTCGCATCCTCGACGCGCGACGCGGCTGGCTCCTCGTCATCGATCACGTCGAAGGGCTGGCGCCCGCGGTCGCGTCGTTCGTCGCGCAGTGGCGCGCCGCGGCTCCGAAGGCGCGGTTCCTCGTCACGTCGCGCGAGCGATTGCGCATCTCGGCGGTCGCCGTCGAGCTCGGTGCGCTGCCTCCCCACGAGGCCGCGCGTCTCTTCATCGAGCGCGCGGGGATCGCGATGGATCCGCGGGTCGAGCGGATCGTACGGTCGCTCGATCACAGCCCGCTCGCGATCGAGCTGGCGGCCGCGCGCATCGGCGTGCTCGGGCTCGACGGGCTTCTCGAACGTTTGCATCGTCCGCTCGATCTCCTCGGCAGCTCGGGGACCGACGAGCATCCGCTCACGATGCGCGAGGCGCTCGAATGGTCGTGGGCGCAGCTCTCGGACGACGAGAAGCGCGCGCTCGCGTGCGCGTCGGTCTTTCGCGGTGGCTTCACGGCGCAGGCCGGCGAGCACGTGCTCGGCGCGCCGAACGCGCTCGATCTGCTGCAGTCGCTCCGCGACAAATCGCTCCTCACGTCGTCGTTGGCGCAAGACGCGAGCGGCGCGCGCATCGCGATGTGGGGTGCGGTCAGGGATCTCGCGGCGCTCAAGCTCGACGATCTCGGGCTCACGGACGATGCGCGCGCGCGTCACGGCGAGCACTACGCCGCGAGCTGCCGCCGTCTCGCGCGCGATGTCACCACGACGGGGAGCGTCGCGTCGCTCGGCGCGATCGCCGCGGAGGTCGACAATCTCGTCGCCGCCGTCGAGCACGCCCTCGCGACTCGATCTGCCGCGCGCGCGCTCGAAGCGCTCCTCGCGCTCGATCCGGTCCTCGTCACGCGCGGTCCGTTCGGACGTCACCTCGAGCTGCTCGACGAAGCCATCGGACAGGCCGGCGCGTCCGTCGACGCCCACCTCGTCGCGGACGCTCGCCAGGCGCGCGCGCGCATCCTCGTCACGAAGGGTCGCTTCGACGACGCGGCCGGCGATCTCGACGCGGCGCTCGCGCTCGCGAAGTCGCGCGGCGACACCGAAGCCGAGGCGCTCGTCATGCTCGACATCGGCGTGATGCGGCACACGATGCACGATCCCGACGCGGCGAAGATCGCGTTCGAAAAGGTCCTCGATCTCGGCGTTCAGAACATGCACGCCGAGGCACGCGCGCTCGGAAATCTAGGTGCGGTGCTGCACGATCGCCGGCGGTTCGACGAGGCGTACGCCGCGTACGTCGAGGCGATCGCGCTCTTGGAGTCGCTCGGCGACCAGCGCTTCCTCGGCCTCGCGCTGATGAACCTCGCGATCCTCGATGAAGAGCGCGGACGGCTCGACGACTCGCGCAAGCGCTTCGAGCGCGCGCTCGTGTGCCTCGAGGCGGTGCGCGATCGTCGGCTCGTCGGGATCGCGCTCAGCAACTTGGGGACGCTCGATCTCGAGCGCGGCGATTTCGCAGCGGCGCTCGACGCGCAGGAGCGTGCCCGCGCGCGGCTCGCGGACGTGGGCGATGCGCGGTCCGAAGCGCTCTGCCTCGGGCGGCTCGGCGCGGCGCTGGCGTGCGCGGGCCGCGTCGAGGAGGCGACGATCGCGCTCGCGAAGGGGGAGCGAATCGCCGCGCGACGCGACGAGACCGCGCGCGACACCGTGAAGGTCCTCCGCGCGTTCCTCGAGGTCGCGCGCGCGCGCGTCGCGCTCGCATCGGACGATCGTCCCGCCGCCGAAGCGCTCGTCGACGCCGCCGGCGTGCGCGTACGCGAGGCGCTCTCGCCGCACGCGGTCGCGACCGAGCAGGCGCCGCTCGCCGATCGATCCGACGACGTGCGCGCCGCGCTGCGTGTCCTCTTGCCGATGATCGAAGAGCTGCGCGCGCGCGTCGTCGCCTGACCGCCGTCAGAAGATCGTGACCTTCGGCGACACAATCAACATCACGCCGTACTGATCTCCACCGGCGAGAAATCCGAAGATCCCGTTCACGCCGAGATCGAGCCACGGCGTCGCGGCCCACACCGGTCCCGCCGTCGTCGCGAGCTGATGCTTCTGCGCACTCACGAAGACGACGCCGCTCACGTCCGCCGCGATCGCCCACGTCCCCTTCGCGTCGAGATCGATCTGCGCGTCGATGCCCACGAGGATCGCCGTCGGTCGGCCGCGCGACACTTCTGCGCCCGGCTCGAGGAGCCCTCCGACGTTGAAGACGAAGTGCGCGCGTCGAATCGTCCGACCGGCGAGCGCCAGGGCTTGAAATCCCGCGCCGTGCGCGCCCGGTGCGAGCGCGACGCGCGGTCCGAGCTGCGCGCCGATCGCCCACGCCGTCTGCCTCGCGGTGTCGCGCGCCGTCCAGAGTCCGAGCTTCGACGAGAGCCAGAGGTTGTCCGGCGCTCGATGGTCGAGCGAAAACAGACGATCCGGCGTCCCTTCGATCGTCCACGCGCCGTCGATTCCGAGCTCGACGTTCGGCGTGAGCCCGATGTTGATGTCGAAATCGGGGACGAGCCAGCGCCCCGCGACCTCGCCCCGCACGACACCGAACGCCATCTCCGCGTGCACGACGCCAGGCTCCTCGAGCTTCAAATCCTCGGGATCGAAGCGCCTACGGACGCGCTGCGCCGACGCGTCGAACGACGCCGCGACGACCGCCACGAAGACTGCGGTCGCGACGAAGCCGTGCCTCACACTCGGGAGCGTATCCCCGAAACCGCGCTACGTTGCGCGCGCCTCACATGCTCAGCACGTCTTCGCTCGCAAAGTCGTACGGCGGTCGCACGCTCTTCGAGAAGGTCTCGCTCCAACTCAACGCCGGTTCGCGCTACGGCCTCGTCGGCGCGAACGGCTCCGGCAAGACGACGTTCCTCAAGGTCGTCGCCGGCGACGAACCCGCCACCGAAGGGAGCGTCGCGATCCCGAGCCGCGCGCGCGTCGGTGTGCTCCGACAGGATCTCTCGCTCGACGACGCGCAAATCATCCTCGACCTCGCGATGATGGGCGACAGGGACGTGTGGAACGCGCTGAAGGAGCGCGACGCGATCGTCGATCACGGAACCGGCGACGCGACCCGCCTCGCCGATCTCGAAGACGTCCTCGCGCATTCGGATGGCTACACGCTCGAGGCACGCGCGACGTCGGTCCTCGAAGGGCTCGGCATTCCGATCGCGTCGCATCGTCGTCCGCTCTCGACGTTGTCCGGCGGCTTCAAGCTCCGCGTCCTCCTCGCGCAGGTCCTCATCGGCGGTCCCGACGTGCTCCTCCTCGACGAGCCGACGAACCACCTCGACATCCTCTCGATCCGTTGGCTCGAGAAATTCTTGGCGGCGTACCGCGGCGCCGCGCTCGTCATCTCGCACGACCAGCGCTTCCTCGACAACGTCACGACGCACATCCTCGACGTCGACTACGAGACGATCACACCGTACACCGGGAATTACAGCGCGTTCGTGATCGAGAAAGCGGCGACGCGCGAGCGCAAAGAAGGCGAGATCGCCCGCGCCGAGAAGATCATCGCCGAGAAGCGCGCGTTCGTGGAGCGCTTCGGCGCGAAGGCGACGAAGGCGAAGCAGGCGCAGAGCCGCATGAAGCAAATCGAGCGCATCGAGGTCGAAGAGCTCGCGTCGAGCTCGCGTCGCACGCCGCTCTTTCGCTTCACGCCCGAGCGTCCCAGCGGCAAGGACGTGCTCGAGGTCGCGTCGGTGTCGAAGGCGTACGGCACGAACCAAGTGCTCCGCGACGTGTCGCTCACGATGCGTCGCGGCGAGAAGGTCGCGGTCATCGGACCGAACGGCCTCGGCAAGTCGACGCTGCTCAAGATCGTCATGGGCGTCCTCGACGCCGACGACGGCACCGTGCGCTTCGGCCACGAAGTGCGCGCCGGATACTTCGCGCAAGATCACCACGAGCTCTTGAAGAACGAATCGGTGACGCCGCTGGATTACATCTGGGAGGCGTGCCCGACCGAGGCGACGACGTACGTGCGCGGTCAGCTCGGGCGCGTCCTATTTTCGGGCGCGGACGTCACGAAGCCGATCGGCGCGCTCTCCGGCGGCGAAGCGGCGCGCCTCATCTTCGGGCGGATCATCGTCGAGAAGCCCAACGTGCTCGTGCTCGACGAGCCGACGAACCACTTGGACATCGAGGCGATCGGCGCGCTCATCGAAGGGCTCAAGGCGTTCGAAGGGACGGTGCTCTTCGTGTCGCACGATCGCTTTTTCGTCTCGGCGCTCGCGACACGCATCCTCGAGGTCACGCCGGATGGTCCGCGCGATTTCCCTGGAACCTACACGGAATACCTCGAGCGCTGCGGCGACGATCACCTCGACGCGGACGCGGTCGTTCTCAAGACGAAGACCGCGAAGCCGAGCGTTCGGAGCGACGACGCATCACAAGCGAACGGCGCGTCGTGGGAGGAGCAGAAGCGTCGTCGCAATCGGCTCGCCGCGTTGCCCGCGCGTCGCGACAAAGTGATGGCCGCGATCGAAGTCGCTGAAGCGCGAAAGACCGCCATCCACAATCTCTACGCCGAGCCGGGGTTCTACGAAAAGACGGCGCCGGACGAGCTCAAGAAGCTGGAACGCGAAGAGTCCGAGCTCGGCGCGAAGATCGACGGTTGGATGAGGGAGTGGGAAGAGATCGAGAGCGAGCTCGGGTCCGCAGGCGACGCCTAGCCGAGCCCGATCGAGATCACGAAGCGCTGGCGACGCTCCCCGCGAGGACGCGCGCGACGATGATGATCCCACGCTCCGCGTTCGACTTGGACGAGTACGTCTCGCCGCGCGCGATGATCTGACCGTTCCGCGCCTTGAGGACGAAGTAGAACTGGCCGTCCGCCGCCTCGAGCACCGAGTAGTTCTTGGTATCGGCGCCGTTCGTGCGAACCGAGTTCTCTCCGTTCACCGCGCCGCCGCGCGCCGAGTACCCCTCGGACTGAAGGACGATCTCGCCGTTCCCCGCGCGAACGTGGAAGTAGTACGCGCTGTCGAGCCCTTTGAAGAGTTGGAACTTCGCAGCGGTCGCGTGCGCGGCGGCTGTCGCGGCGCCCTTGACGATGCGCGCGACGATGATGATCCCGCGCTCCGCGTTCGACTTCGAAGCGTACGTCTCGCTCACGCCGAGGACCTCGCCGTTCGACGCCTCGAGGACGAAGTACGACTCGCCGCTCTTCGTGGTGCGGAGCTCGTAGCGCGTCGTCGACGTGCCGTAGAAGATGACCGACGCGATGCCCTCCTGCGCGCCTTCGAGCGTCGCGTAGCCTTCCGACGCGAGCACCTTCTCGCCGTTCGCCGCGAGGAAGTGGAAGTAGTGCTGGCCGTCTTGGCCGACGAACGTCTCGAACTTTCCGACCTTGAGCGAGACGTCTTCCTCCGTGTGGGCCGCGCTGTCGCCCTGCGTGCCGTCGACGGCGCAGGCGGGGAGGACAGGGGCGACGACGAGGGCGAGAACGAGGGCGAGAGAGTTGCGGGACATGGGAGGCTCCTTGCGGGTCGTTGCTGCGGCGTTGAGTCCGCCCTTGCGCAACCGACGTGCCGTCGACGGGCTGCGTCCCAACCGCGCAGAATCGCGTCGAGGCGGCACGGCGCGTGTTGCATAGAAGCAACAAATGCATCATGAAAAGTAACGAATGATTCGCGATATGGACGCCGACGTCGAGCTCCACGCCGCGTCGATCGAGTCGCTCGAGAAGCGAATCGTCGCGCTCGCCTGCGATCAGACGAGGTCGCGGAGCGGCGCCATTTTCCTCTGGGACTCGAAAGAGAAAGCTCTCTCCGTCGACTTCCACGTCGTCGACGGCGTCGTCGTGAGCTTGCCCGGCGCGTCGCTTCTTCGTCGTCGTCGCGACGGTCGTTCGAACGGGATCGCGCTCACGTGCTTCGGGGCGGGCGAGCCGTACGTGTGCAACGACACCGCGAAGGATCCGAACTACGCGCGCTACTTCCTCGACGTCGCCGCGGTGCTCGCGGTTCCCATTCCGTGGCAAGGGCGACCCATCGGCGTGCTCAGCGTCTCGTCCGCGCGCAAAAACGCGTTCGACGACGCGAGCGTCAGCGCGCTCGAGAGCCTCGCCGCATCGTCCGCGAAATTCTTGCGACGCGCGCAGCTCGCACGCGCCACGCGGCTCGACACCGGACGACCGTTCCTCATCAAAGGACTCTCGCGCGCGTGGCTCGAGGTCGAGCGGCGCATCGAGCAGGTGTCGTCGACCGACGCGGCGATCCTCGTCAGCGGCGAGAGCGGCACCGGAAAAGATCTCGTGTCGCGCGCGATCCACTTCAACAGCAAGCGCGCGGGCAAGGCGTTCGTCACCGTCAACTGCGCGGCGATCCCCGAGACGATGCTCGAGAGCGTCCTCTTCGGTCACGTCCGCGGCGCGTTCACCGGCGCGTCGTACGACAAGATCGGCGAGTTTCAAAAAGCCGACGGCGGCACGCTCTTCTTGGACGAGCTCGGCGAGCTGCCGCTCGCGCTTCAGGCGAAGGTGCTCCGCGCGCTCGAGCAAGGCGAGATCACGCCTCTCGGCAGCAACAAGCCGCCCGCGCGTGTCGACGTGCGCCTCATCTCGGCGACCAACCGCGATCTCGTCGCGTGGGTTCGCGAAGGGAAGTTCCGCGACGATCTCTATTACCGCGTCGGCGTCATGACGATCGAGCTGCCTCCGTTGCGGAGCTACAAGGACAACCTCGAGATCCTCGCGCAGGTCCTTCTTCAGCAAGCTACGGCGCGGCACGAGCGACGCGTCGCCAGCGTGTCGCGCGAAGCGATGGCGATGCTGAGGGCCTACGACTTTCCGGGGAACGTGCGCGAGCTGAAGAACGCGCTCGAGCACGCTGTGATCATGGCGACGACGGACGAGGTGCGTCCCGAGGACCTTCCGCGATCGATCCGCGAGGCGCCGACGTCCGTCGTGACCGCGTCGACGCTCGCGCGATCGAAAAAGACAAAGGGAAGCGAGCCGACGCTCGAGGCGATGCGCGAGACATGGCTCGCGCCGCTGGAACGTCAGTACCTCGCGGCGCTGCTCGATCAGTGCGGCGGTCGCGTGCGCGAAGCGGCGAGGCGCGCGGGGGTGAACCCGGTGACGATGTATCGACTGATGACGAAGCGCGGGCTGAAGCTCAAACGCGCGGTCGAGTAACGCTCAGGGGATCATCACCACTTTGCCGACCGTGCCGCGCGACGCGACCCTCGCCATCGCGGCGGGTGCTTCGGTCAGCGGAACGCGCTCGGAGACGAGCGGCGCGATCTTCTTCGCTTCGTACAGCGCGTAGAGCTCGCGTTGCGCCGCTGCGACCGCAGGCGCGTCGACCAAGTTGTACATGCCCCAATGCAAACCGAGGACGCCGTAGTTCTTCACGAGGACGTGGTTCGTCTTCGATTCGGCGATGCGACCGGACGTGAACCCAATGACGATGATGCGTCCTTCGAACGCGATGCACTTCGTCGATCGATCGAAGACGTCGCCACCGACCGGATCGAAGATCACGTCGGCGCCGCGTCCCTTTGTCGCACCTTTCACCGCCGCGACGAAGTCGTCCTTCGAGTAGTCGACCGCGACCTCGGCGCCGAGCTTCATGCACACGTCGCGCTTTGCGACGCCGCCCGCGGTGGCGATGACATGCGCGCCGGCGGCTTTGCCGAGCTGAATCGCCGCGCTCCCGACGCCGCCCGCGCCGGCATGAACGAGTAGCCATTCACCCGCTTGAATGCGCGCGCGCCGATGAAGCGCGAACCATCCCGTTTGGTACGTGACCGTGATGGCCGCCGCGTCCTCGAACGTCATCACGTCCGGAATTCGGTACGTGTTGTACGGAAACGCGAGCGCGTGCGTCGCGTCGCCGCCGGATCCGTCGAGCGTCGACGCGACGCGTGCGCCGACGGGGAGCTCCGGCGCGCGGCTCTCGACGACGACCCCTGCGATCTCGAATCCCGGTGTGAACGGCGGCGTCGGCTTCACTTGGTACGTCCCGGCCGTAAAGAGGACATCGGGAAAGTTGATCGCGCTCGCTTTCACTTCGATGCGCACTTGCCCGTCGTGCACTTCGGGATCGGAGAGCTCTTCCCACTTCAGCGACTCGGGAGGACCGAACGCGTGACCGCGCCATGCATGCATGGTCGGGATCATGTCACACTCGCGCGCATGCAGGTGCCGGCGAAAAACAAGATGAAGCGCAGCGCGAAGATCGTGATCGCGATCGCCGCGCTCGTCATGGTGCCGACCACGATCGTCGGCGTCGCGGTCGTCGTGCCGACGAACTTGAAGCGGCTCAGCGCGGAGTATCCGGCGATCGAGGATCGATCGGCGCGCAAGCCGGGCGGCGCGGGTTGCGCGCTCAGCGAGGTCGGCGCCGCGGGCGCGTGTTCGAAGGCGAACGTGACGTCGGTGCGCGACGAAGAGGTGTCGTTCGCGTCGAGCATTCCGGAGAAGGGGCTCGCGAGGCTGAACGGCACGCTCAGCGTTCCGGTCGGCGTCGAAGGGAAGCGCCCTGCGATCATCCTCGTCCACGGCAGCGGACCGAACGGACGCGACGAGGAGCTCCGCGGCGATCTCGTGTCGAAGCTCGACGCGCCGCTGAAGGTGTTCAAGGAGCTCGCGGACTTTTTCGTGCACGAGGGGCTCGTCGTCCTTCGCTACGACAAGCGCGCTCCACAGTTTTATCCTTCGTACGATCGCGCGAAGCTCAAGAACGTTCGCTGGAGCGACTTCGAGATCGACGCGCGCGACGCGCTGGCGTTCCTCGCGACGCGAACCGAGGTCGATCCGGACGCGCTGGTCGTCGCAGGTCACAGCGAAGGCGGGCAGCTCGCGCCGTACATCGCGCATGAGAACGCGCGCGTCGCGGCGGTGATCATGCTCGCGGGCGTCATGGACGACTTCGAGACCGGGCTCCTCGGTCAGCTCGAACGCTTGGCCGAAGCGCGCGCGGCGCAGTGGGATCTGATCGGCGCGTGGGGCGTGCGGCAAGAGAAAGCGAAGTACGCGCCATGCTTCGAACGGCTCCGCACGAAGTACGATCCGAACGAGGTGTGCATCGGTGGCGGCGTGACGCAGGCCGCGTTGAAGGACTACATGGACTACGCGGCGCGCATGCCGACCGTTCTTGCGGCGGGGAGGTCGCCGGTGTTCGTCATTCAAGGATCGGTCGATCGAAACATCGATCCGATGGCGGTCCCGAAGATCGGCAAGGCGCTCGGCGCGCGCGATCACGAGCTGCACTACGTGCCGGGCGTGAGCCACGGTCTCGTCAACGTGGTCACGCCGACGAAGCCCGCGTCGGTCGACGCGGACGTGAAGCGACGGATCGCGTTGTTCCTCGCGTCGGTGAAGCGTCACTGACGCGTGCTAGCGTCATCGCATGAGCGAAGAGGTACGCGTCGCGGTCGAGGGCCGTTTGGCCGTCGGCGAGGTCGCGGTCGTCATCGCGCCAGGAACGAAGGCGAAGAAGCGCGACGCGCTGCTCGACGTGCTCCTCGCCGCACCGCTCTACGACGCGGCGAGCGAGCTCGGCGTCGTGCTCGCCGCGGCCCCCAGCTCGTACGCGTTTGCGCTTCCAGGAAAAGACGACGCGGGCCGAACGCGCTTCGCCGTGCGCGGGCGCATCGAAGGCGATCGTCTCGTCCCACATCGCCCGACGCCGTAAGCGCCTTGCGGACCGGGCGATCGCGAGCAACGCTTCCGCCCATGCGCGTCCTCCTCGCTTGTGTCGTCACCGCCTTCGCTTCGATCGCTGCGTGCAGCGACTCCACCACGACACCGAGCGGCGGGACGCCGACCGATGACGGCGGAGGTGGCGGAGGGAGCGATGGCGGTAGCGCCGGCAACGACGCGAGCACTGACGGCGGCACGAGCCACGACGCGAGCATGATGGGCGACGGGTTCAATCCGCCGATGCCCGTCGTCGCGTCGGCAGGCATCGGACCGATCAGCGTCGCGCCGGGCGAAGAGAAGACGGTCTGCATCATCAAGCGCCTCGGCAATACGGCGGATCTCGTCGCGACCCGATTCTCCGCGACGCTCGCGGCCGGCTCGCACCACCTCATCGTCTACAAAGCGCCCGAGACGACCGAGAACCTCACGCCGTTCGCGTGCGCGCCGTTCCAAGGGCTCGTGTCGTCGAACGCGACGCCCATCTTGCTCGCGGGCAAAGCGCAGTCGGACTACACGTTTCCGAACGGCGTCGGGATGCCGCTCGCGCAAAACCAAATGCTGCGCATCGAGGCGCACTACATCAACCCGACGAACGCGACGATCATGGGGACGGGCACGATGCAGGTCGAAGGGCTCCCCGCGTCGCAAGCGGGGACGTACCAGGCGGCGGACTTCGGTTTCTACGGGACGCTCAGCATCAGCATTCCGGCGCACTCGACGATCTCGACGCCGGTGAATTTTCAGCGCGGCATCGCGGGCACGAAGGTCTTCGGCGTGACGTCGCATCAGCATCACCTCGGCACCGAGGTGAAGGTCTGGAAGAGCGCGTCGATGGGCGATACGTCGAACATGGTTCTCGACGAGACCGACTGGTCCAACCCGCGCCTCGCCACGTTCGCGCCCGCGCTCGACATCGCGAGCGGGACGGGATTCTCGTACCAGTGCTCGTGGAACAACACGACGGCGAGCACCGTCCAGTTCGGCGAGAGCGCGAACAACGAGATGTGCTTCGTCGCGCTCTATTACTACCCGTCGCACGGGTTCGATCGGTGCATCGACGGCCAGTGTGGGCTACCGCGAAACTGATCGATCGATCTGCGGAGTCGCGGACGGATCGCGCAGCAGCGCGCCGGTGAAGAGCGCGCGCAAATAGAAGCCGCGCGGGACGGTCGCGATGCGTTCGCCGTCCGGTCCGTACGCGAGCGTGCGCGCGCGACCGTCGCGCGCTTTCGGACGCACTTGCAGCCATCGACCTGCGCGCGCGGTGAGACCTTCGACGCCGCCGATTCCGATCGCGCCGACGAGCTCGTCGAAGTCGGCGGCGAGCTGGGATTCTTGCTCGGGCGTCGGTCGCCACAAGAGCGGCGTGCCGATGCGCGGCTCGGTGTCGTCGCGCGGCGTGACGATCGGGATCCAAAGGACGTGGGCGAGCTTTGCGCGCACCCACGACGTCGACCACTCGGCGGAGTCGGCCTCGGTGAGCACGAGTGTACAGACGTACGTCGACTCGCGAGGGACGCCGCGCTCGTCGATCGGGATCGTCTTCAGCTCGATCCCGAGCTCCGGAAAATCGTGCACCGCCGCGGAGCCGCCCGACGCGCCGAGCGCACGTTCGACGAGCTCGCCCGCTTTGCCTTTCGTGCGGACGCGATCGCCCTTTACGACGAAGCCGAGCCCCCACGCGAGCTCGGCCAGCGTGCGCCCCGCGATCCCTTCGGCGCGCGCCCGCAAATCGTCGGCGTCGCGCGGCGGTGAACGTCGTGCGGGCGCGGGCGCGGGCATGCGCGACGAGTAGCACGACGCGCAGGAACTTGGCCGCGCGCGCGCGCCTCGGATACCGAGATTCACATGATGACCCGACGCCTTCTCCCCATTGCGGCGATCCTCGCGGTCGCCTCCGGATGCATGCATTCCACCACCAGCAACCCGCCGGCGCTCGTCGCGGCACCGCGCGCGCCCGACGCAGCTCTGGTCGCGCCGTCCATGGACGCGCTCGCCAACGAGATGACGACGCCCGCGTCGCCGAAGCAGCTCACGCAGAAGCCGGGCGACTTCGTCGTCTACAAGTTCAGCGGCAGCTATCGCAAGCAGCCGCTCACGCTCACCCAACGCGTCGTCGACGTGAAGGGTTGGACGCTCGTCGTCGACTACACGCTGAAGGACGGCGCGCGAAAGCGCACCGCGCGCGTCACGTTCGACAAGGCCCCCGGCGCGAAGCGCGAGATGGTCTCCATCGTGCGCATCGACGGCGCGAAAGAGACGCCGATGACCGCCGCGGATCTCGATGCATTGATGGCCGAGACCGTCCTCGCCGCCGACGAGAACGAGTCGACCCTCGGCACCGAGAGCCTCACGCTCGCCGTCGGCGGGAAGAAGCTCGACTGCACGAAGACGAGCTACCGCGTCGTCCTCGGCAAGAAGAAGGCGACGATGAGCACGGTCACCAGCGCCGCGTTCTCGTGGGGTGACGTGGGCGGCGAAATCCGCGGCGACGACGGCAAGGTCCTCTACCGCGTCGAAGTCCTCGACGCCGGCAACGACGTCACGAAGAACGGCGTGCTCGCGCGGACGTCCGACGAGCCGTGAGAATGCTCGTTTTTCCCTTCAGCGCACCTAGCGAAGACTCGTAGTTCTGGTACGACGACGACGCGCCCCATCATGTCGTCGTCTGCCTTTTCCATCGCGCGTCACTCACGTCTCGCGCGTCTCTCACGTCTCGCGCGCTTCGCGCTTCCGCTCACGATCGTCGCCACCGCCGTCATCGGCTTCGCCGCGCTGCCTGCCAACGCGGACATCACGCACGTCATCGGCCGCGGTCACACGATCGAGCAGATCGCGAATCGCTACCACGTGTCCGTGAAGTCGATCATGGATGCGAACCATCTGAAGGACGCGAAGCACCTCAAGCCGGGCGACACGCTCATCATTCCGGGCGTGACCGCGAAGCATCCGGCAGGGAAGGGCGATCCGAAGAAGGACGATCCGAAGAAGCCGCCGGGCAAAGGCGAGCCGAAGGCGGGCGATCGCAAAGGCGAGACGCCGAACGCCGTCGCGCCGGGGCCGCGCGCGCACGGGCCCAGCTTCGAAGAGAAGCCAAAGGAACCGGACGTCGTGCACTTCGTGCGCTTCGGCGAAGAGCTGAGCGTGCGCATCAAGGACAAGCGCGGGAAGATTCCGCCGCCTGCGATGAAGACGTTCGCGAAGGCGCTGCGATCGGGCAACGCGGTGCACGCGATCGACGCGCGCCTCGTCGCGCTCGTCGGTCTGGTGTCGAATCACTTTGGTGGGCGCAAGCTCGAGATCATCAGCGGGTTTCGTCCGTTCACGCCGACGCAGTCGAACAAGCACTCGAATCACAACTTGGGCAAGGCGCTCGATTTCCGCGTGCAGGGCGTGCCCAACGAAGTGCTGCGTGATTTCTGCAAAGGGCTGCGCAACGTCGGCGTCGGGTATTATCCGAATAGTTACTTCGTGCATCTCGACGTGCGCGACGCGCCGGCGTTTTGGATCGACTACTCGAAGGCGGGCGAAGCGGCGAAGTACGACAAGCCGAGCCCGCAAGCGGACGAAGCGACGAGTGATGTTCCGGAAGAGCCGAAGGCGGCGGATGCACCGGCGGCCCCCGCGTCGGGATCGGCGAGCGCCGCGCCGCCTCCGCCCACGCCGCCTCCCGCCGCGAGCGCGCCCGCACCGACTCCGAGCGCAAAACCCTGACGCTCGCGCGTCGCTGCTATGACGATGCGATGTCGATCCGTTTCCTCGCGCTCGCCGTCGCGCTCTTCGCGTGCACTCCTGGAGCGGGCGTCAACGCTCCGTGCGTGACCGATCCCGGCGTGGTCGCGGATCCCGCGCACGTGGCCGCACCGAACGGGTCGAAGCACGCGGGGCCGGTTTGCGGCTTGCTCGCCGAGGTCGATGCGGCGCGCGAGGTGTCGCGTCAGATGAACGGCGACGCGACGATCCTCAAGTACTCGACGAGCTTCACCGAGCACGCGACGGTCGTCGGGATCGCGCGCGCGGCCGGCGCAGTCGCGGTCGAGCCGATGATCGTGCTCGGCGTCGACGTCATCGGCGCGCACGGATTTCGCTCGGTCGCCGTGCGCGGCACCGACGCCTCCGTGTACAGCGCGTTTCGTCCTTACGTGATCGCCGGATCGATCGACGCGATCGAACGCACCGACGGGCTGATGCCGATCGCGGTCGGTGCGGAGCTCGCGGCGATCCTCGGCGCGAACGTCGGCGATCCCGTGGCGATCGCGTACACGCGATCCGATTGGTCTGCGATGACGCCGACGACGCGAAAGCCCGCGCCCGCGATCCACCGCGCGCGCGTCGCGGCGGTGATTCGTTATCCCGGCGGCGCGCTGACGTCGTTCGGTACCACCGTCGTGCTCACGAGCGTCGCGCACGCGGCGACGATCGACTCCGCGGCGCCGCAGGGGAACGTCACGGGCGTGACAGTGTGGATGGAGCCGCATCGCGACGAGCAAGACGCGAAAGACGCGCTGACGAAGGGGCTCGGCAACGCGATGTACCACGTGGTTGGTCCGAGCGAGCTCGACAGCGGGTTTCGTGCGTCGGTGGAAGCGCTGCGTGCGTATTGCAATCCTTCGCCGATGTAGCGCGTGAGTTGCGCGGCTCGTCCTCTACTCCTCGGGATTGCAAGCGGGACGGTATCGCCTTTGGCGGCACAGCGAATCGGGCGATAGCGGAAGCATGGTCGAAGGCAGATCCCGAAAATGGCCGAAGTGGATCTGGTTGGTCGCGCCCGTCGCGATCCTCGGGACCGCGCGAGGGATCTCGCCGCAACTCTCGACGGTCGTCTACCGCGAATCGGAGCATCCCGTTCAGATCCACATCTCGGAGCTCTTCACGGGGAACTGACGGACAGGTGTCGTACGGCGGTGTGACCGCGATCCTCAGCGCGGCGTGCCCGGCGTGAGGCACTTGATCGTCGTCGTCAGGTTGAAGTGCGAGCCCTTCGTGTGGCGCTCCGCGTGGAAGATGTCGAGCGAGTAGCGCTGACCCTTCGTGATGCCGAGCTGCGACGCGAGCGCGTCGAGGTTCGCGGTGCCGTCGAGCTCCGGATGAAGCCCGCCGAGATCGAGCGCGAGCTTCCCGTTGATGTAGACCCAGAGATCGTCGTCGCCGCGGAACGAGAAGACCTCGCCACCCTCGTACGTGAACGCGAGGTGTACCTCGGTCGTGAACGAGAAATTGTGCGAGGTCCCCGGCGCGGGCGCGCTCGTGCAGTCGGTCTGCATCGTCGGTCCGTCGCCAAGACCCATTCCGTCGATGGGAAAGAATGCGTCGCTCGAGTACACGTACGTCTTCGATCCGGGCGGAGTCTCGGTCAGCGTGAGCGTGATAGGGATGCGCGCATTGACGCCTGGCGTGTCGTGGTACCACTGCGCGAACGCTGCGGCGCTCGTGAGCTGTGCGGGCGAGCCCTGGCCGGCGAACGTCGGCGTTCGGTCCGTGCCGAGATCTCGTGCGACGAGCCCGGTCGTCGCGTGGCCCGAGCAGAACGCCTCGCTCTCGAAATCCGGGTGACCGCCTTCGTTTGACGGCTTGAAGTCGCGCACGATCGCTTGGATCACCGTTTGGCACCCGCTCTGCGCATCGCCGCCGGAGTCGAGTGAGCCACCGAACGCGACATCTGGAAACGCCCCGGCGTCGTTCGCGCCGCCGTCGTCGCCTCCGCCGCCATTCGGAAACGTCGCACCGCTGTTCGCGTCACTGCACGCCGCGGTGTAGGTGGCGCTCGCGAGCGCGATCGCGACGAGCGCGCGCTTCGCAGCACGCGTCGTCCGGCTCGGCACGTCGGTGCACCTATCCATCGCCGCCACGTCCTTCCAACTGGGTGTGAGAATGAAGTAGCTCTACACCCAGAAAGCGGCTCACGCTCACAGCCGATTTCGCAGGGGAGGAAGCGCGCCCCCAACGCCGCTGCGTCAGAGCACCGGAGCGAAACACCGAACGAAACACCGACACACCTGCGCGTTACGCCCCCGCGCGCCTACCTCACGCCGCCTCCGTATTTCCGAAGCGCGCGCCCGACGCGCCCGAGCCTGCGCACACTCGCTTCCATCGGCGCGAACCTTGCTGATGCCTCCGCATGCGCCAGGTCTCCCATCGATCGTTCTTCGCACTCACGGCCTACGCTCTCACCGCGAGTGCCGCATGCTCGCTCGTCGCCGCCTGCGGAGACGAGCCAGGCGCGTCGCCGATCGATCCGGCGATCGACTCCGGCACGTGCTCGGTCGACCCGGGCTGCACCGGGCCCGGCGCAGACGCCGCAATCACCGCGCGCGACGCCAGCATCGACGGGGCATCTCCCGCCACCGATGGCGCCGCGCCCACCGACAGCGCGGCAAGCGACACAGGTGCAGACAGCGCTCACCCCTCCGCCGGCAACTTCCCCGCGCGATTCGCCGCGCCGTACGTCGAGACGTGGAACGACAACGATCTGGCCGCAATCGCGAATACCACCGGCCACAAATACTTCACGCTCGCGTTCATCATCAACGGTCAGGGCACATGCAACCCGACATGGAACGGCGACACCGCGCTCGGTGGCAATGCGTATGGCAATCACATCACCGCCCTCCGCGCCGTCGGCGGCGACGTCATCGTGTCGTTCGGTGGCGCGTCCGGCACCGAGCTCGGCCGATCGTGCACCACCGCCACTGCGCTCCAAGCGGCGTATCAAAAGGTCATCACGCAGTTTCATCTCACGTGGCTCGATCTCGACATCGAGAGCGGCGCGGAGTCCGACGCACCGTCGATCGATCGCCGCAACAAGGCCATGCACGCTCTCCAAGTGGCCAATCCCGATCTGCGTATCTCGTACACGCTCGCCGTCGATCGCACCGGGCTGCCGTCCGCGCAAATCAACTTGCTGAAGAACGCGATGACGAACGGCGCGCGCGTCGACGTCGTGAACATCATGGCAATGGACTACGGCCCTTGTTATGCGGACATGGGGCAGGCGGCGATCGACGCGGCGAACGCCACGAAGAACCAGCTCGCGACGATCGGACTCGGCGCGAGCGTCGGCGTCACGCCGATGGCGGGACCGAACGACGTCATGTGCGAGAACTTCACGGTTGCCAACGCGCAGCAAGTCGCGACCTTCGCGCAGGCAAGCTCGTTCGTGCGCTTGCTCGCGTTCTGGGCGCTCGGCGCCGATCCGAATCACGGGTTCGTGAGCGCGTTCCACCCGTTTCATTGAAGGAGCTCGCGCACGCCGGCGAGCCATCGAGCGCGCGACGGAGTGAGCCGCGCGTGCGTGCCGCGATCACGATCGCGTCACGCTACGCGCCAGACGTCACTGCGTTCGTCGCGCGCCTTCTGCAACACCAACACGACATAGATCGAATCGAAGACGAAGACGCCCGCGTAGAGGACGACAATCAACGGCGCGACGGGGTAGTACGCATCCGGCAAGAGCGACGCCCAGTGCTCGTGCAACGTCGCGGGTGACCAGAAGAGCGCCATCACGAACGCGAAGAAGGTCCCCGCGAGCTTGCTGAGCGCGATGTAGATCGACTGGCCGCGCAGGCTGTCGCGCCGCAGGATCATCGCGACGAAGAGCGCCGACATCATCAAATTCTGGCCGAACGCGGCGTACCAGCCGATGGCGTCGCGCACCTCGCGAACGAACGTGTAGAGCACCGCGGCCGCCGTCAGGAGGATGAGGACGAGGCCGACGTGGAAATACTTCGCGACGATCGGCGGCTTGAAGTCCGCGCGCCCATAGCGAAAGCATTGATAGACGATCGCGCCGTCCAGGACGGTCCACGGCAGAATCATCGCGAGGCGCGCGTCGAGCGGATCGTGCTTCAGCGTAGCGACGAGGAAGATGACCTCCCACGCGAGGTTGGCGCCGAGCGCGGTGAGCGGCATCCCGAACGTGCGGTCCTTGGCGCCGCGCCGGATGATGAGCGTGTAAGCGATCGTCCAGAAGAGGCTGCTGAGCGCGCCGGCGAGTAGACCGAGCGTGTGATTGGCATTGATTGCAATGAACATTCGCGGATAGCCAATCAGCCGAGCGCGCGAAACGGCTTGAACGCCATGAAGGCGAAATACGGCTCTCCCGGAATCACCTTCCTCGATTGCACGTCGACGAACCCGGATTGCCTCAGCTGATCGCAGGTCTCCTCTTCCGTGGGCAGGCGACCGAGGCCGCGCGCGCTACTCGTCCACACGTCGAGCATCTGCATCCCCGGCGATCCGCCTTGGCACGACGTCGACAGGATCAACCGCCCGCCGGGCTTCAAGCACGACCAAAGCTTCGCGAATAGCGGCGCGCGCTCGGCGACGGGGAAGTAGTAGATGACGTTGTAGAGCGTCACGACGTCGAATGTCGCCTCGCTCGGGCGCTCGCGTACGTCGCCCGATTCGATGCTGATCCGCTCGGCGAGACCCCACTCGGCGATCGCGCGTGTCGTCGACGCTGCGACCCTCGGGTCCATCTCGACGCCGACGGCGCGAAGCTCGGGCTCACGCTCCGCGGCGTATCGAAGGTACGTCCCCGACCCGCAGCCGATCTCCAAGACACGCGACGCGCCGGGCGGGAGCGCCCAGTCGATCGTCTGGAAGATGAACGGCTCCATGATCCGCGACGAACGTGCGATGAGCGCGCCGTCGTGCTCGGCCAGCGTCCACGGCTCGCCCTTCTTGAAGCGACTCGGCGATTCGACGATGAGCCGATGATGAAACGTGACGATCTCTTGCACGAGCGCGGCGACCTCGTCATTCGCTGGATCGGCGAGCTTGCGCGCGAGGTACCCCACGAGTCGGTAACCGTCGGCGCGTTCCGCGAGCTCGCCCAAGCTGACGCCGAGGCCGAGCCACGCGCGAAGGCCCGCGTGCGACGAAGGATCGGGCGCGAGCTCCTGCGCGAGATCGTCGAACGAGCGCGGCTCCTTCGCGAGCATCTCGAGCAATCCGCACGACGCGGCCGTGGCAAGGAAGCTCATTCGATAGAAGGGCGCGAAGAGGCTCGTCACACTCCAAAGAAGGCGCAACCGCCCGCCCTTGGTCAATGCGAGCGCGGTCTTCAGGTTCATCGCGTTCCCCCTTCGTCAGGCCGACTGCATCATCGCCGTTGGCACCGAGCGCGCGTGCCTCCGCGGATCCTCGAGCCACGACGCGACGAAGCCGTCGTGCGTCTTCGTTCTGCCGATGTCGATCGACGCGAGCTCGCCGAGGTTCGCGAGGAACGGCATGAAGAGATCTTCGTGGAACGTCGCGCCGAACGCGTCTTGGTCGTGCGTGACGAGGACGCGGAGCGAGCCGCGGAACGTCGAGAAGACGAAGGTGAGATCCGCAGGGAAAAAAAGCTGCGGAAACGTCACGTAGTCCAGGACTTCGGCGTCGCCGAAACGCGGCAGTGGAGACGGGCAGACGCCGGGGTTCGTGAGGAAGACGTTGCTCTTGAAGATCGATCGCCACAGCGACATGAACGCGTCGCGCGGTTGGACGCCGTCGAGAACTCGAAAGAGCCCGTCGAAGCGGTGAGCGTGCGTCACGAGCTCGCCGTTGCGCATCCGCTCGACGTTCTCGGTGCAATGCACGAGCGTCTCGTCGTCGGACCACGCCGCGTCGAGATCGACGGGATAGACGAGGGCGAGGCAATCGTAGCGATCTTTGGCATTGCCCAGGAGTGGCCTCAGCGAAAAGAAATCCCAGATGCGAAGGTGCGTCCTTCCTTCGCCGCGCGCGCGATTGTAGTCGGTCGCGGCGCGCAGGAATGCCAATTGGAAGAAGGCGTGAATCGAGCACCCGCGCTCGCGCGCCGCGGCGCGGAGCTGCTCCGTCTCGTCGACCGTCAGCACGAAGCGCGCGAGGCGTCGTCGACCCGCGTGATCGCGCTCCGGCGTAACGAGCCCGCCGAACGTCGCGGCGAGATCTCTTGCCGTCTGCTCGAGCCCGCGGGCGTACTCCTCGAAGCGCTGGCGCACCGACAATGGCGCGGCGGCGATCGCGAGCACGTCCGTCTCGGCGACATCGTCGGGCTTCCGCGGAAGCGCAGCCCCGACGTACGCGGCGGCGATCTGCTCGGTGATCGCGTAGCAAGCCGTCGCGTCGGCGTGGACGTGCGTGTGGATCGTCTGGAAGTACGTCCGCTCCGACGTCTCGACGACATGAAAGCGGATCGGGCGCGCTTGCGGCGCGAGCGGCTCGTCCCAGATGAGACCGACGAGGTACTCGTCGATTCGCGCGGGATCGTCGTCGTCGAGCGCGTGGACGCGGAGATCGATCGGGAGCGCGTCGTCGGCCGGAAGCGCGGGATCGAGCGGTCGATTCAGGATCGGGTGGCGCGCGAGCGTCGTGACGATCGCCGCGCGTAGTCGATCGTGATCGAGCAGCCCGTCGATGACGACGACGTCGCACGAGCTGGGGACGACGGCGTCGGCGAGCGAAGCGAAGAGCGTGTTGAGCGCGTGGTGCCGCGCGGGAGCGTGAGCGTTTGGCGGCGTCATGGCACGAAGGTCACGTTGATGATCGTCAGCGCGGCGATGCCCACGCGGAGGGTGCGGAAGCCGACGAGGCGAGCCTTCAGCCACTCGCCGCGCACGACGCCGCTCGTCAGTTGATGGATCTGCAGCGCCCACACCGGCGCGAGTGCGAAGACGTAACGCGCGGAGATCGCGTGCGTGAAAAGCGCCGCGAGCGTTGCGCCCCACACCAGGACGAACGCCGACGTGATGTAGATCTTGTTCCCGCGCTTCGACGTGCGCGCGGCGATCGTCATGCGTCCCGTCGCGCGATCGCCAGCGGCGTCTTTGGTGTTCGAGAACATGACGACCTGCGCGTGCCACGCGCCGACGAGGCCCGCGTTGACGAGCAACGCCGGAGTCCACACGCCCGCCACGAGCGCGTACGGGATGAGCACCGTCCCGACGCCTCCGAGGAAGATGACGAGCTCGCCGGCGCCGAAGTAGCTGAGCTTGAGCCCGTACGAGTAGTTGAGCGCGACGAGCATCATCGACGTCATCGTCACGAGAAGCCACGCGGGGAGCGGCCACGCGAGCGCGAGCACCGCGCCGTACGACGCGACGCCGATCACGCCCAGCACGTGCACGAACTTGAACGCGCTCTTCTCGGCGAGATCGCCGGTGAGGATCGGCTTCGCGACGCCCCAACGCGCGCCGCCGAGGTGATTGACCTGATCGACACCGTCGCGCACGCCGGCGATGTCGTCGAGGCTGCACGTCGCGGCGATGACGGAGATCCCGGCGACCAGGATGAGCCCGAGGATCGCGATCGCGCGCGGATCGCGGATCGCTTCGCGTCCGAGGAGCGATACGCCGACGAAGAACCCGAGCCACAGCTCGACGATCTTGAACTTGCCGAGCTCGAAGAAGACGCCGAGCCGCCGCCACGGACGCGTCGATCGCGAGGAGAACGCCGCCTCGCCCATCACGCGACCTTCGACGTGCGTGTGTGCTCGACCGGGCGCAGCGCAGCGCCGACGAAGTGGCGCACGAGCTCGCGCAATGCGGGCTCGGCGGCGAGTACGCTCGATGCTTCGAGCGTCGCGCGAATGCCGTCGATGCGCCGCCAGACCGCGTCGAGCGCGCCATGCTCGGCGAAGCGCGCGATCACGTCGTCGATCGCGGCGCGCGGCGTCTCTTCGCGCGACGCCGTCAGAATGCCGTACAGCCAATCGCGATCGCCCGGGTGAAGGCGCAGATGCTCCACGACGAACGCGCTCGCCTTCGCCGACTGCGCGAGATCCGATCCGGGCAAGTCGCGGCCGTTGTTCCCGTACAAATCGAGAATGTCGTCTTGAATCTGGAAGAGCAGCCCGAGTGAGCGGCACGTGTCGGCGAGCGCGGCGCCTTCGTCGGGCGAGCGACCCGCGATGAGCGCGGCGCCTTCGATCGGGAGCGAGAAGAACGCCGACGTCTTTCCTTCGACGCACGACGCGTAGTCGCTCCACGTCGGCACCTGCTCGGTCGCGAGCAGCCCGAGCTCGGCGGCTTGGCCTTCGACGATC
>JBBQXV010000100.1:0-28219 GCA_038209335.1 Polyangiales bacterium
CGAGCCCACCACGGGGCTTGAACCCGTGACCTCTTCCTTACCAAGGAAGTGCTCTACCACTGAGCTAGGTGGGCGGTGATTGTGGAGTCCGAGTCGTTTGCGAGTTGTTGCGAAGAGTTCCTGAGTTCCTTGGAGCGGGAGACCGGATTCGAACCGGCGACGTTCAGCTTGGAAGGCTGACGCTCTACCAACTGAGCTACTCCCGCGTTGTTCCGCGGAGTCTATTTTTCTGTCGGTCTACGTGGAGGGTGATGGATTCGAACCATCGAAGGCATAGCCGGCAGATTTACAGTCTGCTCCCTTTGGCCACTCGGGCAACCCTCCGGGATAATGGGTATTTGGTAGTTCCTATTCTGGAGTCGGTAGTGCGAAGCGAAGGAGCGACGGAGCTAGCGAGGGGACTTGAACCCCTAACCACCTGTTTACAAAACAGGTGCTCTGCCAGTTGAGCTACGCCAGCGGGGGCGCGAAGAGTAATCCCGGCCGACCGCCAACGCAACAGGCGCACAAGCAATCTTGGCGCCAATGCGATATAACCATTTGGATTTGCTGGATAATCACTACGAAAACGCGCGGGCTTCGAACAAAGTTCTACTGTGGAGCCCGCCTGAAGGGTGCGCAGCCGTAGCGCGAGGTACGCAGCGTGTCAAGCAGCTCTCCCCGAGCGACGGGCGTCCCGCTACTTCTTCTGCTTCGCGACCTTATCTGCCAGCTCTCTCAACGACTTGCGGACCTCGTCCTCCGTGAAGGGAAACTTGGCGATCTGCGTCTTCTCTTCGGCGATCGCGAGCTCCATCTCCTTCTTCGCGGCCTCGGCGCGCTTGATCCACATCGACGTGTCGTTGACGCGTTTGCCGAGCGCGATGGTTTGTTCGAGCTGGCGCATCCCCTTCTCGAGGAGCACGCGGTAGCGGATGTGCATGAAGGCGTAGAACACCTGGCGCAGGCGCTCGGTCTTCACTTCGGGCGGCGGCTGGATGCTGACGAGATCTTTGTGGAGCGTCCGGTACATCTCGCCGACGCGGTAGCCCGCCATCGCGGCCCAGTGCGGATCGCTCGCGTGGACGGCCTCGGCGTATTCGTCTTGGGCTTCGAGGAGACCGGCGCAGCGCGCTTCGATCGCGGCGAGAAAATCGGTCGGGAGCGGGTCGAACCTGATCGTCTCGGACTGAAGGCGCTTCACCTCGCCGAACGCGAAGCGGAGCTGCGCGACGGCGACGGGGAGGACGTCGGGCGATGCGTAGTGCGTGCGATCCGCGATCTCGAGGCCGTCGAGGATGTCTTTTCGCGCGCCGCGTGCTTCGCCTTGCTCGACCTTCGAGAGGCCGCGTGCGCCGAGTGCCATCATGCGATCGACGTCGTCGATGTCCGCGCGCGTGAGCATCGCGTCGGCGACCTCGCCGAGCGCTTTCCAGTCTTCGAGGTACGCGCAGAGCGTCGCGGCGCGGACGAGCGACGTGCGGGCGTTTGCGCTCGCGGGGAAGCGGCGCGCGAGATCGCGGTACGTGTCGCGCGCCTTGTCTCGCTGCTCGAGCCCTTCGTACGCGAGTGCGAGGTTGAAGAGGTACGTCGGCGCGTTCGGGCCGTCGGTCACCGCCTTCGCGAGGAGCGAATAGGCGTCCGCCGCCTCTTTCCATTGCTGTTTGAGGAGTGCCTCGGCGCCGGCGCGTGACAGCTCGGGCTCGGTCGCGGTGCCGTTCGGCGTGATGATCGCGTTGGACGTCGTCACGACGGGCGCGGGTCCGGTCGGGGTGCGCGGCGGTGGGGCGACGGGATCGCCGGCGCAGGACGCGAGCACGAGCGCGAAGACGAGCGGAAATGCTGCGAATCGACCGATCATGCAGGGTCAGTGTATCCGAGCGACCCGGTTGTTCCGCGAGCGGGAATGAGGGCGCCGGTTCGCGGGCTTCCCCACGAGCCCCCGAGACCCCAGCCGGACCACCTGAACAGGCGGTTCTGTTGACGGTACCGGGGCGCGGACTAGCGTTTTTCTCGTCGACGGGGGGGACCATCGGTTTTCGCCGCGCGACCCTGGAGGTGACGTCCGATGAAGCGATTCACCGTGCCCGAGCTCGAGAAAGAGCATCGCTCACTCGATCAAGAGATCCACGCCCTGGAGCGCCGCGGAATGCACATGACTCCGCCGGAGCAAGTGCGGGCCGTGGAGCTCAAGAAACGGCGACTCGCGACGAAGGACCGCATCATCGATCTGCGCCGCGTCTCGTAGACGCGCGACGATCTCGGTCACTGATCGAAGTCGGTGTCCTTCTTCTTCGCGGGGGGAGCGGGCGTCGCAGCCTTTTGTCCGCCGCCTTTTTGATCCAACGCCTGCGTGCCGTTGGTGAAGACCTCTTCGTTCAGCTCGCCGAGGGTCTCGTTCATCCGCTTGCTCCAGTCGATCGGGAGCGAGTTCGGCGTCGTCGCCTCGATCGATCGCGCGACCGAGAGCCAATGGCGCGCGTCGGAGCGATAGCCGATCCGGTAGTCGGTCATGCCGCGAAGGTACGCGTAGTGCGCGCGTTCGCTCGGCGTGAGATGCGTCGACTCGATCTCGAGCGCGCGGAGAATCGCTAGCGCGCGCTCGTGCTGGTTTTGCTCGAACGCCTTCTGGCTGCGAGCGAGATCGTCCTGGTAGGTCGCGCACGCGAGCGGACTCGCCGCAAGCGCGAACGAGAGCGCAGCGGCGGCGAGGCGGACGACGATCGCTTTTCGCATGGGACGAGACTAGCGCCTTTGGCGGCGCGCGCGGAAGAGGGACAGCGCGATCGCCGTCAGGCCGATCCCCGCGGCGATCACGCCGTCGGCAGGCGCGCCGACCGCTGCGCAACCGCAGCGCGACGGCTTCGCCTGCGGCGCGGGCGATTCGGAAGGAGGCGCGCTCTTCGGCGACGGGAGCGGACCGGTCGCGGGCGTCGACGGGATCGGATCGCCGTCCCACCCGGCAAGCTTCGTGAAGCTGGTTCGTTCGAGGATCGATCCGTCGGGCCGCTTGGCCGTGAGCTTGACGCCGTCCGCGGTGACCGCGACTTCGACGAAGTGGTACGCCGCTTCGAACTTGCGCGTGCCCGCGTGCGGTTTGTTCTGACGATAGAGCGGCGCGCCGCCGCCGCCCGACACGATGTACCGAATGCCGCTCGCCTGACCGCGTTCGTAGATGTGATCGTGGCCGCTCACCAGGAGATCGATTTTGTGAGCAGCGAGCAGCGCGGGCACACCGCCTGCGGTGAGCTTCGGGCTCGAGCCGTGCGGGCCCGACGACCACGCGCCGTGGTGCAGCACGACGAAGCGCCACACGAGCCCCGCTTCGGTGTCCGCACGTGCGAGCTCGGCCTCGAGCCACGCGCGTCCTTCGCCGCGGGTCCAATCTTCGAACGCGTTCAAGAAGAAGAAGCGGGCGTTCGACCAGCGCATCGTTCCGTACAGCTTCGCGTTCGGCGTGCCCGCCACAATCGAAGGGCCGAAGAAGCGCGCGTACGCGGCCGCGGCGCTGTCCTCGTAGAGCTCGTGGTTGCCGACGCACGAGAAGACGCACTGATCGCGCAGCAGCGCCGACTCGACGTCGAAGAACGCTTGCCAGTCGCGCGCGTTGCCGCCGCTCTGCACGAAGTCGCCGGTGTGCACGAAAAAATCGCTCGGCGTCTGCTTCATCGCGCGAACGACGACCGCGTGCGCGACGTCGTCGCTGCGGTTGTCGCCGTAGATGAGGAACGTGAACGGCGGGTTCGTGCCGTCTGCAGGGGCCGTCGCTATGTCGCCCTTTGCGCTCGTCGCGCCGAGCGCGCGCACGACGTAGTGGTAGCGCGACGCGGGCTCGAGCTTCTCGATGCGGACGGAGTGGAACGTCGCCTCGTCGCGATCGACGACGACGATCGGCGGCGCGCCATCGCGCGTCACTTCGACCGTCGCGGCCGCCTTCGACTCGAGCTCGAAGCGAATCGTGACCGACGTCGGCGACAGCTCTTGGAGGTACGGCCCCTTCGTGAAGAGCGTCGGCGCCGCGTGCGCGACGTCCGCGATCGAAACGACCGCGCCCATCAGACCGACCGTGCCGAGGAAGGTGAGCGCCGACATCCGCGTACGCTCGGAGGGGCATCGGCGCATGTGCGCGCGTCTTACCGTGACGCGACCCGCGATGCGACGTGAACAAATGTCCGACATCACCAAGCGATGTACACCCGATCGAGCACGCGAATACGTTGGAACGCGCCACGGAACGCTCCGACCGATTGACCGAAATCGCCTTGCAGAGTACGGTTCCAGCAAATCCGATTACGACGACGCCGTCGCGTTTTCGCACCTTTTGTGGGGCGCCGAAGACGCACAGCGAGGAGACATGGCCGCTCAAGTACCCGCGCCTCCATCGAGCGCCTCCGCGTTGGGAGGTATCGATGGGCGTGATCCCTTCATGGAAGGGATGCCGGCCCGATTCGGAAAGTACACGCTCATTCGCAAGCTCGCGACCGGCGGAATGGCCGAGCTCTTTCTCGCGATTCAGAAGAGCGTCGCCGGCTTCGAAAAGCTGATCGTCATCAAACGCATCTTGCCTGCGATGAATCAGGACAAGGCGTTCATCGACATGCTGCTGCACGAGGCGCGCGTCGCCGCGACGTTGTCGCACCCGAACATCGTCCAGATCTTCGACGTCGGGCAGCACGAGGGCAACTACTACATCGCGATGGAGCACGTGCACGGCGAGGATCTTCGCTCGATCGTGCGGCAGATGAAGAAGAAGGGCGTGAGCGAGTTTCCGCTCGAGCACGCGATCTCGATCATCCTCGGGATATGCGCCGGCCTCGCGTACGCGCACGAGAAGCGCGATCTCGACGGGTCGCAGCTCAACATCGTGCATCGCGACATCTCTCCGCAGAACGTCGTCGTCACGTTCACGGGCGACGTCAAAATCGTCGACTTCGGGATCGCGAAGAGCGACACGAAGACGAACCACGAGACGAAGAGCGGAAAGCTCAAAGGGAAGATCCCGTACATGTCGCCCGAGCAGGCGAAGGGCGAGGTCATCGATTGGCGGAGCGACATCTTCGCGACGTCGGTCATGCTGTTCGAGCTCACGACGGGGAAGCGGCTCTTCAAGGGCGCGAGCGAGTTCGAGACGCTGAAGCTGATTTGCGAACGCGAGTACCCGATGCCGTCGCAAGTGCGGCGCGGGTATCCGCACGAGCTCGAGCACATCGTGATGCGCGGTCTCCAGAAGGATCGCGGCGCGCGATTCCAGAGCTCGCGCGAGATGCAGGCGATGCTCGAAGAGTTCGTTCGTCGCGAGCGCATTCCGACGAGCACGATCGCGCTGTCGCAGTTCATGCAGTCGCTGTTCGAGGACAAGCTCGCGTCGCAGAAGGAGCAGCTGCTGCAAGGCAAGCAGCTCGCCGACATCATCGCGCTTCAACATGGGCCGGACTCGGACCACGGGATGGACGCGTCGGGCGGGCGTTCGTCGGCGAGCACGCTGAGCATGCCGGCGGCGTCGCACACCGTCACGGGCGTTCCGGCGCGGCGAAGTGGAATGGGGATCGTCGCGGGGATCTTGGCGGCGATCATCGTCGTGGGCGGCGCGGCGGCGGGCGGGTTCTACGCGATCAACAAATCGAAGAACGCTGCGAAGCCTGCGGCGATCGCGCCGGTCGTCGCGACGACGCAAGCGGCGCCGCTCACGCGCGGCGCGATCGCGGTCATGAGCGATCCAGCGGGGGCGACGATTTGGCTCAACGGCGAAAAGCGCGATGACGTGACGCCGACGACGCTGACCAAGCTCACGATCGGCACGCCGTACGAGCTGAAGCTCACGAAGGACGGCTACGCCGACACGATTCAAACGGTGACGCTCACCGACACCGACTCGAGCGCGGCGCTGACGATCGCGATGAAGCGCGGCGTGCTCACTGTCGACGTCACGCTGCGTCCGGTCATCGGCGGTGCGTCGATCATCCTCGACGGCAAGGGGTACTCGTCGCTCACGGTCGACAACGTCAGCTCGGGCGAGCAACACCGGCTCGTCGTCGGCGCGCCCGGCTACTCGCCGCAGCAGTTCACGTTCACCGGCAACGTCGGCGACAAGAAGCACTTCGACGTCACGCTGACGAAGCAAGATCCGAAGGACAAGGACAAGGACAAGCCGCCGCCCGCAGCTTCGGCGGTCGCCGGCGGCACGGGGAAGATCGCGATCGCAGCGAAGGGCGGATGGTGCAACGTCGCCATCGACGGCTCGGGGCGCGGCGCGACGCCGGTCGCGGGGATTACGTTGTCGGCGGGTCCGCACAGCGTCACGTGCACGACCGAGACCGGCAAGGTGATGAGCGCGTCGGTCAACGTGCCGGCGGACGGCGTCGGGCGTTACCTCTTCACGATTCCGTAGCGCGTCACCCGCGACGTCACTTCCGGTTGAAGCGCAGACGATGCACCGGCAGGCCGTCGGCGATCGCGCGTCGCTCGCGTGGGCTGCGCGCGTCATACGGATTCTCGGCCATGCGCGCCGAGCCGGGCGCGTCGCCGAACGGCACGAAGCGCGCGTCGGCAGCGATCCGCGCTTCGTATTGATCGGCGCGCTCCGCGACGTCGGTCTGCACGTAGAGCTCGCCGCCCGTGACGACGAGGCGCGCGATCTCGTCCAAGAACTCGTCGCCCATCACGAGGCGCTTCTGGTGTCGCTTTTTCCACCACGGATCCGGAAAATGGAGGAACGCGCGCGCGAACACGCCGTCGGGACCGAGCCGCGGCAGCGCTTCTTTCGCGTCCTCCGCGAAGACGCGCGCGCGCGCAGCGAGACCCGCCTTCGCGAGGCGCGCGTCGACGATCGCCGCCCACTTGCGACGCACTTCGAGGCCGATGAGCCCCGCGTCCGGCGCCGACACCGCGCGATCGAAGAGGAAGCCGCCGCGTCCCGGACCGATTTCGATCTCGAGCGACGCGCCGCGCACGAGCGTCCGCGCGTCCACTCGATCGCCTTCCGGCAATTTCGGTGCGTCTTCGTACGGGCGCGGGCGTTTCGGTGTGGGGGCGTCGTCGGTCACGGGGCGCCTCTGGTCGCACGCCGAACACACGAAGGTCAAGGTCGGGTGTAGCCGAGCTGCGACAGGGGGAGCGTGTACGTGCGACCATGGAGCCCGGAATTGTCCGACAACCAGCGCGTTTTCTGGATGGCACGCCGATGGCAAAGCTCCCGCGCATAAGCATGACCCTTCTTCCTTACTTGCGGCGAGTGTCGGAGGGCGGAGCTCTGACCGCCCTCGGCCTCGCGCTACTCACGCTCAACGCGTGCACACCGCAGACGAAGTACCGCTACACAGGGTACGTACCCGCGGCGCGCGCGCTCGCGTGGGATGGGCGCACGGCGAAAGACGGAACGCTCCGGCTCGAAGGGACGATGTCGAGCGCGACCGTGCATCGCAACCTCACGCCGGAGCTCCACGACACCGCGCTCCGCGTTCCGAACACGATGCTCGAGGGTGCAGCGTTCCTCGCGCCCGCGTCGATGCTCGAGATCGGCGCGCGCTATGCGTACGCCGCGTACGACTGGAGCGAGCCGAGCGCGCTCGGGACGTTGTCGCTGCCGAGCAAGCCGTCGACGTGGGGCGTCGGCATCGAAGCTCGCGGGACATTGCCGCTCGACAAGAAGAAGCAGTGGGCGATCGGTGTCGGCGGAAACCTGATGCGGTACGAGACGCCTTACGCCGAGTGGGTGCTCGCCGAAGGCGGATGCGGCCCGGTGTCACCGACGTGCCAGCTCGATCCGAATACGTACGTCGTGAATCGCTCGGGAACCACGTCCGGCTCGTACTACAGGCTCAACAACGAACGCAGTGAGTCGCATGTCACGATGAACATCGCCATCTACCCGAGCGTGATGCTCGGCAAGGATGGCGAGCTTGGTCATGTCTTCGGCGGCTTCTCCGTGCACACGACATTCAAGAACGACGGGTTCACCGACACGGCGTCGAACGGGAGCACGATCAAAGACGCGGGGCTCATCTACATCGCCGGGCTCGGGTACTCGATCTCGTTCGAGCCGCTTCGCCTCGCGGCGATGATGACGTTGCCGCTCACGTCGTCCACATCGTCGATCAACTACGGGCCCGGTGGCTTCCTCACGCTCGGTCTCGATCTCTCACTTTGGGAATCGCGCGCCGATAAAAAGCGGCGTCTCCAACAGGAAGAAGAAGAACGGCGCCGAGTGCCCCCTCAGGCACCGGCGCCGTCTCCTCCCCCGACTTCCCCTAATGCGCCGCCTCCTCAATCGGGCGAGCGCACGTTCTGATCTTCATTCGCCGGGGCTGAACGCGAAGCCGTAGTTCACGGTGACGATGCCGCCGTCGGGCGCCGGGAACGAGAGCGACGTGAAGCTGCGCACGACGCACTGGTTGACCGCGCTGTCCGGAAGCGTGCTGCCGCTGTCGACGGCCATCGAGACCGCGCCGGTGCGGTCGATGCTGAACTTCACGCCGACGTGACCCGCAAGCGACGGGTTGCGCGTCAGGCCCATCATGTAGCACTGGCGGAAACGGCCCGAGTTCTGCTGGATGATGCGCTGGATGACCGCCGGATCGAGGTGACCGCCGACGCGGAAGTCGACGACGCGCGGCGCGGGGGGCGCCTTCGGGACGTGGCCGCCGGGGAGGAGGCCGGTGCGGTTGCCGATGCCGTCGCACTTCTCACCCTCGCGGCAGTTGCCCGGCGCGCCGCGGAGCGCGGTGAAGCCGTTGAGCCCGATGACCTGGGCAGGGCCGCCGCCGCCTTCGCCCGTGCCCCAGAGGCCGAGACCGTTGGTGCCCGTCGCGTCGTCGATCGTCGGGCCGAACATGTTGCCCATCGCGCTCTTGCTGTCGGCGCCGTTGTTCACCGTGCCCCACGGAACCACCGGCGCGTTCGGATCGTTCGACGCCGAGTTCAAGATCCCGATGAGGCCGAAGCTCGCGGCGAGCTGCTTGTCGTGCTCACGCGCCAACGTCGCATCTTGCGGGCGCGCGTCGCCTTGCGATCCCCACTTGCCGTTCGTCGGCGTCGGTTCTTTCTTCCCCATCTTGCCGGGATCGCCCTGCGCCTGCGGACCCTTCGCGGGATCGCCACCCGTCGAGCCGCCCGCCTGGTCGGCCTTCTCTTGCTCTTGCTCCTGCTCGCGCTGCGCCGAGACGTTGAGCATCTTCTGGAGCATCACGACGCGGTCGCGATCGATCTCGTCTTGGTCGGTCGCACCGAGCGACGGCATGAAGAGCGCGATCGACGCGATCGCGATCGCGTGAAAGAACGCCGAGCCGACGACGCTGCGAAGACCACCGTTGTTCGCGATGCCGCTGAGCAAGCCGAGCGACACCTTCTTCGGCGCCGCGACGACGCTGAACCGAATCCGGAAGTCGCCGATCGCGATCTCACCGACGTGACCCGCCGCCAGCTGGAGCGACGCTTCGCTGCGCACCCAGCTGTCCATCTTCATCGTCGCGCCGGTCGGCGGGACGAGAATGATCTTGTCGCCGTCGCGGCGAAGAACCTTCGCGCTGTCCGTGCCGAGCACGTCACGCGGGACGAGGAAGTCGCAACCCGACTCACCGACCGTGAGCGTCTCGCCGGCGGCGAGGTGCTTCACCGCGAGGACCGTCGAGCCCCACGAAAACATCACGTCGACGACTTCGGCGTCCGCACGCTCGATCTCCGACGCATCCACCGAACCGTTCGAGACCATCGCGTACGCTACCGAGCTCATCGCAGTACTCTCCGTTCGGGCGTCACCGCCCGTTGCATAGTTGTCGTTGTCGCGCGCGCTCTGACCACCCTGGCCAACTCGTCGCGCTCAGGAGAAGAGACAGCGCTGCTGCGCCGGAGTTTCCGAATACCGCGTCGTATTTTCGGACGACACTCCGCGGAGGAAAGTTACAGTGGGGCGATTTTCGCGGGATTTATGGCTTCTTTTTCGGTGGCGGGGCAGGTGGGTGAAGCTGGTCTTCCAGCTCCTTGGTGCTCGTGTAGCGCCACACTCTGACCGCTTTGCCGTTCTTGATCGTGAGCATCGTGACGAAGTGAATCTTCACGACGCGCTCGCCGCCGGTCTTCACGGTGGCCGTCAGCTCGCCTTCGCTCGCGACGACATCGTCGGCAGCGAAGTTGCTCGCGGTCACCTTCGCGCCCGGCAGGCGCTTCATGAGCGACTCGTAGAACGCCTTCGCGTCCGCCGTGCCTTTGTACGTGCGTGGCTGCGCGAGATCCTCGACGACGACGTCCTCCGCGAAGAGGCCGAGCGCGTCGCCCTCCTTCTTCGCGTCGATCGCCGCGTGCCACCTTCGCGCGAGCTCGACGAGCGACTCTTCGTCGGTGCCTCCCTTCGACGTGTGCATCTCGATGCTCGGCGGGAGCGGCGGCGGCGCGCGGAACGTCCCCGCCTTCGATCGCTTGTCGTCTTGCGCGACGAGCGCCGCCGCGTCGTAGATGCGGTGCTCTTTCGTGACGAGGCCGTCCGAGTTGAACCACACGACGCTCGCGCCGAACGCGCCGAGCGGCCGCTGCGTCGCTTTCATCCCAGCGAAGTCGCCGGTGTGCGTTCCCGCGAACGCCCACTCGACGATCGCCATGTCCCCCTTCATCACGACGCGACCGATCTGCAGCTTGAGATCGCCGAAGCCGTCGAGCCACTTCTGCACGTCGGTGGTGATCGCGTCGCGCCCCGCGAGATCGGGCTGACCGTAGATCGTCACGACGGCGTCGCTCGTGAAGCGCTCCGCGGCCTTCTTCGCATCGCGCGCGCCGATGGCGTCGACGTATCCCTTGAGGGTCGCGAGCGCGAGATCCTCGAGCTTCGCCTTCGGCGCGACCGGCGTGAGCGACGGCGTCGTGTCGGTCGTGTCGCTCGACGAGACCGGCGCGGCGGGAGGATCGGGCGGCGGCGGAGGCTTGATCGGCGGCGTGGCGTCGCCGCCGCACGCGGGCAGGGCGAGCGCGCCGGACACCGCGAGCGCGAGGGCAAGGAGGCGGATTCGCATCGCCTCCGCTTACCACGAGAAAGTGCGCTAGAAAGCGGAGTCGTGCGAACCCGATCCCTCGGCAAGACCGGCCTTCGCGTGTCCGAGATGGGGCTCGGCACGTGGGGGCTCTCCGGCGATGGGTACGGACCGGTCGACGCGGCCGAATCGCGGCGGGTGATCGAGCGCTCGCTCGAGCTCGGCTTCACGCTCTTCGATACCGCGGACGCTTACGGCGGCGGCGCGATGGAGAAGCTCCTCGGCGAGATCGTCGGCGCGCACCCCGCGGTGACGATCGTCACCAAAGGCGGCACGGATCGCTCGACCGAGCCTCCGCGCAAACGATTCGACTTCGACTACGTGCGCGCCTCGGTGAACAAATCGCTGAAGCGGCTCGGGCGCGATCGCATCGACGTCTACTTGCTCCACAACCCGAGCGTCGACGCGCTCCTCGTCGACGACGCCGTCAGCGCGATGAACGACATGAAGCGCGAAGGGCTCATCGCATGCTGGGGCGTGTCGGCCGGCGACTCCGAGGTCGCGCGCACGGCGATCCAGCGCGGCGCCGAGGTGATCGAGATCGCCTACAACTTGGTCTGCTCGGTCGATCTGCACCGGCTCGCGGGCGAGATGATGGTGTCGCGCGTCGGCGTCCTCGCGCACTCGACGCTCGCGTACGGATTGCTCGGCGGCGCGTGGACAGCGGAGCGCGAGTTCCCCGAGGGCGATCATCGATCGACGCGATGGACGAAGCTCGAGCTCGAACGGCGCGTGCAGCAGCTCGACGCGCTTCGCTACTTGGTGCGCGGCGAAGTGCCGACGTTGCGCGCGGCCGCGGTGCGCTTCGTCCTCGCGAACAACCTGGTCTCGTCGGCGGTGCTCGGGCCGCGCACGGTCGAGCAGATCGATCAGCTCGTGCGCGAGGTCGGGCGCGGTCCGATGTATTTGCCGGACGACGAGATGTCGCGGCTGCCGAGCGTGCTGGCGCGCGTGGGGATCGCGACGTGACGCCCCGCGACGTCGACGAGGTGATCGCGATCGCGCGCGACGCGGCGAAGATCGTCATGCGCGTCTACGCGACGCCGTTCACGGTCGATTACAAAGGCGTGAACGATCCGGTGACGATGGCGGATCGGCAAGCGAACGATTTGATTTGCACGCGGCTCGCGCGCGCGTTCCCCGGTGTGCCGATCGTTGCCGAAGAGAGCGATCCGTCGACGTGGGGCGCGGCGTTCGGCGCGCCCGAAGCGTGGTTCGTCGATCCGCTCGACGGCACGCGCGAGTTCGTCGCGAAGAACGGAGAGTTCTGCGTGATGATCGGGCTCGCGCGCGCCGGCGCGGCGGCGATGGGCGTCGTGGTGTGTCCGGCGATCGCGCGCGATTTTTGCGGCGTGGTCGGCGGCGAGGCGCACGAGATCGCGGCAGACGGATCGCGGCGCGTGCTCCGCGTGTCCGACGTCGCATCGATGAAGGACGCGCGCGTCGTCGTGTCGCGATCGCATCGGCCACCGTCGCTCGACGCCGCGATCGCTGCGCTCGCGCCGCGCTCCGTCACGCCCACCGGGAGCTCCGGAATCAAAGCGGCGCTCGTCGCGGCGGGCGAAGCCGATGTCTACTTGCAGCCGGGTGTCGCGGGAAAACGCTGGGACGCGTGCGGACCCGAAGCGATCGTCCGCGCGGCGGGCGGCGTCTTCACGGACGTGCGCGGCGTCGCGTTCGAGTACGCGAGCGGGCAGCTCGAGAACGCTTCGGGCCTTTTGGCGGCGACGCCGCGCCTTTACGACGCCGCGCGGGCACCTTTCCGATCCGCGGATCCTTCGTGCGAATGAGCGCGCACGCGCGCAAAACGTCGTCCTCGAACGAGAGCGCGTCCTTCGGCAGGTTCTGCCAGCCGGTCACCTTCGGACCGAAGACGGAGATCGAGCGCATGCTCGGAAGCTCGGGCTGAAGACTCGCGTGGTGCTCGCGCGTCGTCGCGATCCAGACGCCGCTGTCGCCGCCGAGGCGTTCTTTGTCGACGAGGATCGCGACGATCTTTTCGTCGACGTAGACGCCCCAGCCCCCGAAGAACTGGCGGACGTGAGGTGCGAGCGGCTCGAGCTCTTCGAGGACGAAGTCGAAGGGGATGCGAGGCTTCGATTTGGCGGCGAAGATCGCCTCGGGATCACGTGGCGCAGCGCGAGCGGTGCGGCGGCGGGCGGCCATGGTGCAAGGGTAGCCGACGGCCCTCCCGCTGCGGAAAAGACATCGCGCTGCGCCGAAATCGCCGACCTTCAGCTCCCGCATCCGAAGCGCGCGTTACCGATCGCGATGTCGTCGAACCACAGCGTGTCGGCCTGTCCGGCGTAGCTCTCCCATCCGAAGCGCGCGTCGACGAGATCCGGCGCCCACGCGGCGTCGCGGAGCCATGCGGCGTCCACGTCGGCGGTCGGCACGCCGTCGACGACGAGGCCGGCGATCACGGCGCCGTTCACCCAGGTGCGGATCGTCTTCGCGCTCGCGTCGATCGCCGCTTCGATGCACGTCCACGTTCGCGGCGACGGCGCGAGGCTCATCGCGGTGCCGGCCGGGCTCATCGCGGGCAACGTCGCGTCGTCGGATTCGCGGTTGTACATGAGGACGCGGTTCTGGCCGCCCATGCGGAGATCCTTCGCGGCGCGCGCGTCCTTCATCGCGAGGAACGTCGTGTGCCCGTCACCGAGCGCGGCGTCGAAGCGGACGAAGAAGCGGAGCCACGTGACGGGGCGCGCGGCGGTGATCGACGTCGCGAAGAAGACGTGGTTGCAGTACCCGCCCGCGCCGGTGACCTTCACCGACCGCGTGCCGCTGTGCGCTTCGGTGTCGTCGATCGCGACCGCGCCGGTGCCGCTGCAGTTGGGCGTCGACGTCGTCCAGATGCCGCCGGGCGGTTGGCCGACGGTCGCGTGCTCGAAGTCGTCGCAGGCGACGCACGCCGCCGCGTCGCTCGCGCTCCCCTGCCCGCCGTCACCGCTCACGCCCGCGTCCGCGCTCACGCCCGCGTCCGCGTCCGCGCTCACTCCCGCGCCCGCCTCCGCGCCCGCGCCCACTCCCCCGCCCACGCGCTCCCCCGCGCCGAGCGACGCGCCCGCGTCCCCGCATCCGACCGCGCCCATCGCAACGAGGATCTTCCACCGCATCACAAACGAAGTACCGCGACCGCGACAATCAGCTCACGGGCGGCGCCGCTCCGCTCACAGCCCCGCGCTCACGCCGATCGCCACGCCGACCATCGCCCCCGACATCGCGACGACCTCGCGCCCATTGTCGAGCGCGCCCACCGCTCGGAGCGGCGCGCCCCCCGACAGCTCGAGCACGAGCCGCCACGTCCCGCCGATCCCGCGCGACGCCGCGACACCACCGCCCGCGAACCACCCGAGCGCCGCGTCGCTCGCGCCGCGCGCGCCCGCCGATGCGCGTCCGACGAACGCGATCCGCGCCGCATCGCCGCGCGCGAAGACGTCGAGGCCCCACGGCGCGCCGCGCGGGACGATCGCGAACGCGAGTGAGAGCCCGCCGAGGATCGCGTTGCTCTCGACGTCGCCATGGTCCGCGCTCGTCACGACGCCGAGGCGATAACCCATGCGCGCTCCGATCGCGAAGCGCCCGCCCCACGACGCGCGCGCATCGAAGCCGCCCCACGTCTGTCCGCCCGACGCATGCTCACCCGCGATCATCACGCCGAGCGCGCCGCTCGTCTCGCCGGCGGCGCTCGGCGAAACGCTGGGCGACGCGAGCGAAGCCTTCGCCACATCGATCACGATCGGCGGCGGCGGCGGCGCAGCGGCACGCGGCGCTTCCCGATGCGTCATGACGGCTTCGAGCCAGCTCGCGCGCACGAGCTCGTCGACCGCCACCGCGATCGCGAGCGCCCGCGCGTCCGCAGGGATCCCGCGCAGCGAAACGGTGCGTGCGAGGCGCTTGTCCGTCGCGCGATCTTCCACGGTCAGCGACAGCGAATCTCCGTCCATGCGAATCGTCACGTCGGCGAGCGGCGCGTTCGTCGACGGAGGCGGCGCGACGCACACGTCGATCCCGCGCGACGCGAGCTCGACGCGAAGCTGTCCGATCGCCGCTTCGAGCGGCGGGTCCGCATCGACGCGAAGCCACGGCGTGTCCGGACGCGGGCACGTCTCGGCGCGCGCTTCGTGTGCACACGCGAGCAGAGCAACGACGAGGGCGGCGACGATCGCTCGCGTCACGGCCCTCCGCAGTACACGCCGACCGCGTTTCGGTACACGCCCGAAGGATACCGCGCCAGGTAGGCATCGCGCGCGCGCGCGCAGCCTTTCGTGTCGCCCATGCGTGCGAGCGCTTGGACGTGGCGCGCTTCGGCGTCCTCGCGGAACGCGGAGCCGGGTCCGAGCGCCATCGCGTCGCGGAGCGCCTCTTCGGCGCCGCGTGGATCGCCGAGCGCGTCGAGGCGCAAGCGTCCGAGCTCGAACGCGGCGAGCGCGGCGCGGGAGTCGCTGCGAAAGGTGCGACGGAGCTTGTCGTAGGCGCGCGCGGCATCGGCGGTGCGCCCTTCGCGGCGAGCGCGTTGGGCATCGTCGAAGAGGGATTTGGCGGAGTCAGGAGAGGGAGGAGGCGTCGGGTCGGGCGGAGTCGACGTCGAGGTTGGGGTCGGGGTCGAGGTCGGTGTCGAGGTCGGGGTCGGGGTCGGGGTCGGGGTCGGGGTCGGGGTCGAGCTCGACTCGCTCCTCCACGTCTCGTTCGCGCGCACGGGCCGCGTCGCTCCGTCCGGGCTTCGCACGTCCACGACGCCTTCATCGACGTGCACCTCGACGGCGAGCGCCGACACGCGCACGACAAACTTCGTCCCCACGACGCGCACCTCGTGCCCCGCCGCGACGACCGTGAACGCGCGCCCCGCCACGTGCGTCGCCTCGATCGCCACGCCGCCGCGCTCGACGTCGATCCGCACCGACGCGCCGCCAATCTCCGTGAGCTTCACGCGGCTGTCCTTCTCGAGCGCGAGGTGCGATCCCTCCGCGAGCGTCACCTGCGTCCCGTCGGACGACGCGCCGCTCTCGAGCACCGCGCCTGCGACGAGCCCGCCACCGACCGGCGCGCGCCGCCACACGAACACGATCGCGAACGCGATCACGGCCGCCGCCGCGAACACCGCACCCGCGCGCCACATCCACGCGCCGCCACGCTTCGGCGGATCGAGCCGCGACGAGATCGCGCTCCACTGACGCGCGAGGCGCGCTTCGGTCAACGGCGGCTCCATCATCTTCGCTTTCATCGTCCCACCCCTCGAATCGCGTTGTGCTTCTCGAGCGCGGCTTCCGCGTCCACGAGCCGCCGTTTGATCGTCGCGAGCGACAGCCCCATCACGTCCGCGATCTCTTCGAGCCCGAGCCCTTCGACGCGACGAAGGACGAGCGCCATCCGTTGCTCGACCGGAAGCGCGTCCACGAGCGTGTAGACTGCACGGAGCTCCACCGCGACGTCCGGCGGCACCGACGTCCCGACGATCGTGTCGATCGCGATCGGCTCGTCCGCGCTCCGCAGCCCAAGCCGCCGCAGGAGCTTCCGCCGGCGAATCACCTTGCTCGCCGTCCGCACGACGATCGCCGAGAGCCATCCCGCGAACGCCTGCGGCTCCTTCAATCGATCGAGCCCGTGCAGCGCCTGCACGAAGCTGTCTTGCACCAAGTCGTCGACGTCGTCGTCGCGCCCCATCACCCGGTACGCGAGCCCGTTCACCATCGATGCGTACCGCCGAAAGAGCGCCTCGCGCGCCCAGTCCTCGCCCGCGCGCGCCGCCACGACGAGCGCGGCGTCGCTGGGTCCGCTTCCGGAGCGGGTGGCTTCGCGTCGGGCCTGCACAGTCCATAAGTACCCGGACCCTGAGAATCGGCTCATGGGTTTGAGCCGATCCAGGGGGGTGCTGGTACTTTCCCAACGTGGCGCGATTTTCTTGGCTCGTTCTCGGTGCGATCGCGATGGGTTGCGGCACCGTCGAGCTGCCGATCTTGTCGACGGACGACGCGGGTTCGACCGACGGCGGCGCCGTGCTTCCGCCCGGAGGTGGGACGCGCGCCGACTTCTGCGCCGGGAGCGGGCCGCCCGCGTTCGCCGACGGCGACGGCGGCGTCGCGTGCGCAGGAAGCATCGCGCAGAAGACATTTCGCTACGCGCTCTGCACGTGCGAAGGCCTCGTCACGGATCACAAGCTCGTGACCGACGCCTTCGACGGCGCGAAGGGACCGTACGATCCCGCGCACGCGAAGATCGGCGGATCGATCGGGAGCAACGGGAACATCAACGCGAGCGCCGCGTTCGACATCGGCGGCTCCGTGTGGGCTGGTGACGCGACCGGGCTCACGACGAACGCGCCGCTCACCGCGCGCGGCGAGCTGCACGCGGCAGGCAAAGTGAACAGCGGCCCATCGCTCACGATCGGAACCGACGCTTGGCTCGCCGGCGGAATCGTGACGAGCGGCGACGTGCTCGTCCCGGGCACGCTCTTCGTTCCGCCCGGCGCGACGGTGTCGATCGGTGGAAACAAAACGATCGGCGCGACCGTCACGGCGCCGGTGAGCGTCGCGCCGCCTTGCGACTGCGATCCGCGCGCGCAGCTCGACGTCGTTTCGTTCGTCGAAGGCTACCGCGCGAAGAACGACGACGCGGCCGAAGGGATCGCTCCCGCGCTCCTCGAGAACGTGAGCGCGCCGTTATCGCGAACGTTCTCGTGCGGGCGCTACTTCTTCACGCGCGTCGGCGCGCACGCGAAGGTCGAGCTCACGGCGAACGGACGCGTCGCGATCTTCATCGGCGGCGACTTCGCGGCGGACGCAGACTTCGTCGTGCACGTCCCGCCGGGAAGCGAGCTCGATCTCTTCATCGCCGGCAACGTCGTCTCCGCCGGCGCGTTCACCATCGGCGACACGGCGACCCCCGCGCGCGCGCGCACGTACGTCGGCGGCACCGGCACCGTGAACTTGCAGAGCGCGTCCGCGCTCGCCGGAAATCTCTACGCGCCGCGCGCGCAGCTCGTCCTCGGCGGGAGCGCGCCCGCGACCGTGTTCGGATCGATCTTCGCGAAGCGCGTCTCGTCGAGCGCGGACCTCACGATCCACTTCGACGAATCGGTCGCACAAAAAGGCGGCGAGTGCCCGGCGCCAACGACCTGCACGACCTGCCACGACTGCGGCAACCAAGCGTGTCGCGCGGGGCAATGCGGCGCGTGCAGCGACAGCAGCGAGTGCTGCGCGCCGAGCGTGTGCCGAAGCGGGACGTGCGTGCTCGATATTCGCTGAGCTCGTAGCGAGAGCCGATTTGCGTCGTCGCGGTACCTACCCGGTATGCGAAGCGGATTCGTGTCAGCGGTCGCGGTGGTGATGATGGTCGGCTGCTCGGTGGATGCCGGATCGGACGGCGACGCGAGCGGAGGAGGCGCGGGCGCGGACGCGGGAGGAGGCGCGAGCGCGGAGGCGGGCGCCGGCGGAAACGCAGACGGCGGCGCGAACGTGGGCGCCGACGCGGGCGTGGGCGTGGAAGGAGGCGGCAGCGACGGCGGCGTCGTGATGCCGGGCGCGCCCGGATACTTTCACACGCGCGGCGGCGACATCGTCGACTCGCAGGATCACGTCGTGCGCCTCACCGGGCTGTCGTGGTTCGGGATGGAGACGTCGAACTTCGCGCCGCACGGGCTCTGGACGCGATCGATGAGCTCGATGCTCGATCAGATCGCGCAGCTCGGCTTCAACATGATCCGTGTACCCTACACGAATCAAATGTTCGACTCCGCGAGCACGCCGAACGGCGTCGACGCGAACCAGAACCCGACGCTCACGGGAAAGAAAGCGATCGACATCCTCGACGCGCTCATCGCCGGCGCGAAGCAGCGCGGCCTGCGAATCGTCCTCGATCGTCATCGCCCGGACGCGAACGCGCAGTCGCCGCTCTGGTACACGTCCGCCGTCTCCGAGCAGCGATGGATCGACGACTGGAAGATGCTCGCGCAAAGATACAAAGGCGATCCCACCGTCATCGGCTTCGATCTCCACAACGAGCCGCACGCGAACGCGACGTGGGGCGACGGGAACATGCAGACCGATTGGCGACTCGCCGCGGAGCGCGCGGGCGCGGCGGTGCAAGCGATCAACCCCGACCTCTTGATCATCGTCGAAGGCATCGAGACGGCGGGCGGCAAGTCGTACTGGTGGGGCGGCAACCTCCGCAACGCCGCCGCATCGCCCGTGCGTTTGCCCGTCGCGAACCGCCTCGTCTATTCGCCGCATGATTACCCCGCGAGCGTCTTCGCGCAGACGTGGTTCAGCCATCCGACGTACCCGGCGAATCTCCCGGCGGTGTGGGACGACGCGTGGGGCTACCTCGCGAAGAACGCAACGGCGCCGATCTGGGTCGGCGAGTTCGGGACGAAGAACCAGACGACGGTCGATCAGAAGTGGCTCGCGACAATGGCGTCGTACGTGAAGACGCGTGGCCTCTCGTTCGCGTTCTGGTGCTTGAACCCCGACTCGGGCGACACCGGCGGCATCCTCAAAGACGACTGGACCACGGTGAACACGGACAAGATGACGGTGCTCACGCCCGCGCTCGCGCCGAGACTCTAGCGATCCAGGATCACGACTTGTCCACGTAACCCCTGCTTTTTCGTGAGCCGTATGCGACGCCCAGCGGGACTTACTCGGCATGAAGATTACGAGACGCGAGATGGGCGTGGGCCTCGGGCTCGCGATGCTCTTCGGGCCGATGCTTGGAAACGTCGCGCGCGAGCGTGTCGCGTTCGCCGGCCCGAGCAAGACGGCGAAGCGCCTCTTTCTCTTCTTCACGCCGAACGGAACGATCCCGAATCGGTACTGGCCGCAAGGATCGGGGACGTCGTTCTCGTTCGCGCCGGGGAGCATCACCGAGCCGCTCGCGGCGATTAAGAGCGATCTCGTGATGTGCAAAGGGATCGACTTCAAGGGCTTCGACAACCACGAGCCCGGCATGCACGGGATGCTCACCGGCGATCCCAACGCGGGCGCGTTCGGCGGCGCGTCGGTCGATCAGTACATCGCGAAGAAGCTGCCGGTCGCGTCGCGCTTTCGATCGATCGAGCTCGGCGTGCTGACCGATCCGTGGGGCGCGCAGACGCAGACGCGCATGGACTACGCGGGGCCGGGGATGTTCATGAACCCGCAGCAGGATCCGCAGGCGGCGTTCAAGCGCCTCTTCGGCGATCTCGTCGGCGGCGGCGCGGACGCGGGCGGCGCGGTCGACGCGTTGGCGGCGCGGCGAAAGAGCGTCCTCGATTTCTTGAAGACGGACATCGGATCGATGCGGTCGAAGCTCGGTGCGAACGAGCGGCGCAAGATGGACGATCACCTCGCGGCGATTCGATCCGTCGAGCAGTCGCTCTTCCCGATGGGCGGCGGTGGATCGCCCGCGTCGTGCGGAACGCCGACGGCGCCGGGCGCGGCGGACCCCAACGCGCAAGCGAGCTTCCCGGCGATCGGCAAAGCGCAGATGGATCTCGCGGTGCTCGCGATGCAATGCAATCTCGCGCCGGTCGTCAGCCTGCAGTGGTCGCACACGGTGAGCCCCGTCGTCTTCTCGTGGCTCGGGCTCACCGGCGGTCATCACGATTTGTCGCACGCGCAGAACGACGACTTCGTGAAGGCCGAGCGCTGGTACGCCGAGCAGTTCGCGTACGTCGTCGGGCAGATGAAGCAGCGCGGCCTCCTCGCCGATTCGCTCGTCGTATGGGTGAAGGAGCTCGCGGACTCGTCGCTGCACAACGCGGTCAGCGTGCCGTTCGTGATGGCGGGCAACGCGGGCGGTGCGCTGCAGACCGGTCGCCTCATCGATTTCGGCGGCGCGTCGCACCACAAGCTCCTCGCGTCGATCGCGCAAGGCATGGGCGTCGATGCCTCGCCGCTCGGCGCCGACGCGGACGGTCTCCCCGGACTTTTCACCTGAGCTTCGCGAGGCCATCCATGAGAATCGTCGCCACCACACGCGCGTTCGCGCTCTGCCTCGTCGCCTCCGCTGCCGTCGGCTACGCGTGCGCGCCGAGCGACTCGTCGCACCTCGGTTACAAGAACGACGCGCCGGATCCCGCCGCTGACGGAGGCACTGCGCCCGTCGTTCCGGCGGGGATGTCCGATCGCCGCATTCGCCGCCTCACGCGCGACGAGTACGCGAGCACGCTGAAGGATCTGCTGAGCACACAGAAGGACTACGGAGCGTCGATCCCGGTCGACCAAGTCGTCCACGACTTCGACGGAAACGCCGACGTCCTCGAGGTCGACGCGCTCTTCGCGGATCAAGCGCGCCAAAACGCGGAGGACATCGCCGCGGCGTTCGATCTCAACCAAGTCGGATGCAATGCATCGCAAGGCGTCGACTGCGCGAAGGCGTTCGTGAAGTCCTTCGGCGCGCGCGCGCTTCGTCGTCCCGTCACGGGCGACGAGGTCGATCGCTACGCGACGCTGTACACGTCGGTCGGAACGTTCGACGCCGGTGTTCGCACGATCGTGCAGGCGATGCTCCAGTCGACCGGGTTTCTCTACCGCACCGAGCTCGGCGTCGAGACGAAGGACGGGTTCGATCTGACGCCGTACGAGATCGCGAGCGAGCTGTCGTACTTGTTCTGGCGAACGATGCCGGACGCGGAGCTCACGCAGCACGCGGCGAGCGGGGATCTCGCGAAGCCGGAGATCGTCGCGGCACAAGTCGCGCGCCTCCTCGCGTCGCCGCGCGCGAACGCGATGCTCGATGCGTTCGTCGATCAATGGCTGTACGTGGGCCAGCTCGGGCAGGCGCAGAAAGATGCGGCGACGTACCCGTCGTTCAACGAAGGCGTGCGAACCGACATGGTCGGCGAGGCGCACGCGTTCTTCGAGAACGTCGCGCGCGATCCGCAAGGATCGTTGTCGACGCTGCTCACCGCGACCTACTCGTACGTGACGCCGAGCCTCGCGCAGTTTTACGGCGTGCAGCCGGGGCAAGGCGGCGGGACGTTCGCGCGCACCGAGATGGGCGCGGATCGCGGCGGGATCCTGACGCTCGGTAGCGTCCTCGCGTTCGAGGCCACGCCGATCGCGGCGAACCCGGTGCGGCGCGGAAAGCTCGTGCGTGTACGTCTCCTCTGCCAAGACATGCCGCCGCCGCCGCCCGGCGTCGCCGCCAAGATCCCGCCGCTGGATCCGAAGGCGCCGAACCGTCCGAAGTTCACGCAGCACGACGCCGATCCTTCGTGCGCCGGATGCCACAAGCTCCTCGATCCGATCGGCTTCGGCTTCGAGCGCTTCGACGGCGTCGGTCGTCTGCTCCCCGGAACGATCGACACGACCGGTGAAATCAAAGGCTCGCCCACCAGCGACACGACATTCGACGGCGTCCGCGATCTCGAGACGAAGCTCGCCGCGAGCACCGACGTGCGCGCGTGCTTCGTCCGCCAATGGGTCCGCTTCGGGCTCGGCGTGTCGGACACGGAGTCGGCGGCTGGCGAGGTGACGCGCCTCGCGAAGCTCTTCACCGACGGCGGCGCGACGATCGGCGCGCTGCTCACCGCGATGACGCAAGCGCCCTACATCTTCCGTCGCGACAAGGAAACGATCCCTTCGCCGTGATGAAGCGAGCGAAGGGCGACGCCACGACGTCGATGGTTCGTGGGCTCTACGTGTAGAGTGCAGAGTCATGAGAACGTCCTCGTTCATCTCGCTCGCTTCCGCGCTCTCCGTCTTCGCCGCGTGCGGCGGTCCTCCGGCTCCGGACATGCCGATGCCAGCCTCCGCCGCGCCGACTCCGACGGACACGGCGCCGGTCGCGTCGGCGTCGGCATCGGCCGCGCCCACCGACAGCGATGGCGACGGCGTCCCCGACACGAAGGACGCATGCCCGAAGGACAAGGGAGTCCGGACATCGACACCGGCGAACGGCTGCCCCGACGCCGATGGCGACGGCATCCCCGACAAAGAGGACTCTTGTCCCGAGAAGAAGGGGACGAAGATCGCGAACGGCTGCCCGTAGCCCATGCAAAGCGGCGCCGACATCACGCTGCTCACGGGCGCCAGCGGCTACGTCGGAGGCCGGCTGATTCCGCTGCTCGAACGGCAACCGGCTAAGTTGCGCTGCCTCGTTCGGAGTCCCGACAAGCTTCGGTCCCACGTCGCGCCGTCGACCGAGATCGCGAAGGGCGACGTCCTCGACGCCGAGTCGTTAGACGGCGCGATGCGCGGAGTCCGCACGGCCTACTACCTCGTCCACTTGATGTCGGCCTCGAAGGACTTCGAGAAGGACGATCGGCAAGCGGCGACACTCTTCGGCGAAGCGGCCAAGAAGGCCGGGGTGCAGCGCATCGTCTACCTCGGCGGGCTCGGCGACGACGCGGATCCGAAGCTCTCGCCGCACCTGCGGAGCCGCCACGAGGTCGGCGAGATCCTACGACGGTCCGGCGTCGAGACGATCGAGCTGCGCGCCTCCCTCGTGATCGGTACCGGCAGTCTGTCCTTCGACCTGGTGAAATCACTGACCGATCGACTGCCGGTGATGATCTGTCCGCGCTGGCTCACGACCCCGACGCAGCCCATTGCGGTGGACGACGTTCTTGCCTATCTCCTCGCGGCGAAGGACTTGCCACCGAGCGCGAGTCAGGTTTTCGAGATCGGCAGCAAGGACGTCACGTCCTACGGCGACATGGTCCGGGAATACGCTCGGCAGAAGGGACTTCGACGGTGGCTCATCTCGGTGCCGGTGCTCACGCCGTCTCTGTCGAGCCTGTGGCTGGCGCTCGTGACGCCTGCCGCCTTCGAGGTCGGCAAGCACCTGATCGAGGGCCTGAAGAATCCGACGGTGGTCCGAGATCCCAAGGCGCTCGACGTGTTTCCCATTCGGCCGATGGGCATCCCAGAAGCCATCCGCAAGGCGCTCACCGAAGTCAGCCCATAGGCCGCTAAGAAAAATGCGCGATCACGCCGAAGTCGTCGTTGTCGGGGCCGGAATCATGGGCCTCTCCATCGCCTACCACCTGGCCACGCTCGGCGTGACGAAGGTCACGGTCGTCGACAAATCGTACCTCTGCGGCGGCGCGAGTGGGCGCAACGGCGGCGGCGTGCGCGCGCAATGGTCGAGCGAAGCGAACGTGCGCTTGATGCAAGAGAGCATTCGCATCTGCCGCGACTTCGCCAACAAGATGAAGATCAACATTTGGTTTCGCCAAGGCGGGTATCTATTTCTCGCGCGCAGCGAGGAGATGCGCGGGAAGCTCGAAGCGAGCGCGAAGCTTCAGAACGACTGCGGGCTGCCGACGCGGATGCTCTCGCCGCGCGAGGCGCAGAAGCTCGTGCCGGAGCTCGATACCGACGGGCTCGTCGCGGCGGCGTTCAATCCGGAGGACGGCGTCGTCTTTCCGTGGCCGTTCGTCTGGGGATACGCGCAGGCGGCGGAGAAGCTGGGCGTCGAGGTCGCGACGTTTCGCGATGTCGTCGGGTTCGAGACGACCGGCTCGCGCATCGACGGCGTGGTCACGCGCGGGAGCGGTCCGCCGGGCGATCGCGATAGCGGCGCGACGCACACGATCCGCACGCACAAGGTCGTGAACGCGGCCGGCGCGTGGTCACCCGCGATCGCGCATCTGCTCGGCGTCGAGCTCCCGAACAAACCGCATCGCCACGAGATATGCTCGACCGAGCCCCTCAAGCCGTGGTTGAAGCCGCTCGTCGCGGATCTCTCCGACGGGCTCTACTTCAGTCAATCGACGCGCGGAGAAATTGTCGGCGGGATCGGACAAGAGCGCGTCCCCGAGGGGCTCGATCAAGAGAGCTCGCACGCGTTCCTCGGGCTCTACGCGCGATCGCTCGTGCGCTCGTGCCCGGTGCTCGCGGGGGTGAAGGTGCTGCGGCAGTGGGCGGGTTGCTACGATCTGACGCCGGACGCGAACCCGATCGTCGGCGGCGTGGACGGCGTCGACGATTTCTTCCAGGCGAGCGGCTTCATGGGGCACGGGTTCATGATGGCGCCCATCGTCGGCAAGCTCATCGCGGAGCAGATCGTCGATCCGAAGCCGCTGCCGATGTTCGAGCGCTGGAACCTCCGTCGCTTCAAAGAGGGGAAGCTCTTGAGCGAAGCGATGATCCTCGGGTGAGGCTTGCATGAAGCGCGTCGCACTTGCTCTCGACACCGCGCGCGCGACCGCATCGCGCAACGCGAAGATCGCGGCGATCGCGGAGGCGCTCGTGGCCTCCGCGGAGGGCGGTGAGCGCGATTTGCGAACGGCGGTGCGCCTGTGCATCGGCGAGCCGTTTCCTCCGGCGGACGCGCGGACGACGGGCGTCGGATGGCGGCTCGTCGCGGCGACGCTCGAAGCAGCGACGGGGGCGACGGATCTGAGCGACGTGGCACGGCGGTTGGGGGATCTCGGCGACGCGGCGGCGGAGATCCTCGCGCGGCGCGAGGACGCGCGCCCCGGGGTGACGCTCACGGAGATCGCGGAGCTGTTCGACGCGCTCGCGAGCGCTTCGTCGCGCGGACGGAAGGCGCAGCTTCTCACGGAGCTCTTCGCGCGCGCGACGCCACGCGAGGCGGCGTACGTCGTGAAAACGCTCCTCGGCGAGGTGCGTACGGGCGCGCTCCTAGGCACGGTGCTCGCGGCGATCGCGAAGGCGTGGGGCGCGGATCTCGATCTCGTGCGGCGCGCGCACGCGGTGGTCGCAGACGCGGCGGAGACCGCAGTCCTCGCGCGCGCGGGACAATTGCAGAGTGCACGCATCGTTGCGGGCTCGCCGGTGTTGCCGATGCTCGCGACGCCGATCGAAGCGTCGAAGGCGCCGATCGATTGGGAGCGCGTCGTCGTCGAGGACAAGCTCGATGGGATTCGCGCGCAGCTCCACCTCGCGGGCGGGCACGTCGCGATCTTCGGTCGCGGGCAAGGCAACGTCGCGCATTCCTTTCCGGAGATCGAGCGCGCGCTCGCGGGCGCATCGGACGACGTCGTGCTCGACGGCGAGATCCTCGCGGTCGCACAGGACGGCGGGCCGCGCCCGTTTCAAGCGTTGCAAGCGCGCTTGGGGCGCACGTCGCCGGAGATGACGTTGCTCGAAGACGTGCCGGTCGCGTTCGTCGCGTACGACGCGCTCTTCGTCGCGGGCGCATCGCTCGTCGAGAAGCCGTGGAGCGAGCGGCGCGTCTTGCTCGAAGAGATTGCGGCGCGCCTCGGACTGCGCGTGAACCCGGTCGAGCGCGTCACGAGCGAGGCGGACCTCGACGCCGCGTACGATCGCGCGCGCGGACGGGGGCACGAAGGGGTGATGCTGAAGCGTGTCGACGCGCCGTACGAAGCGGGCTCGCGCGGCGCAGCGTGGCTCAAGGTAAAGCGCGCCGCGGCGACGCTCGACGTCGTCGTGACCGCGGTCGAGCAAGGGCACGGCAAGCGCGCGGGCGTGATCAGCGACTACACGTTCGCTGTGTCGAGCGGCGACGCGCTCGTCGACGTCGGCAAGGCGTACAGCGGCTTGACCGACGCGGAGATCGCGGAGCTCGGAGCCCGCTTCGAAGCGACGACCATCGAAGTGAACGGTGGCTACCGGCGCGTCGAGCCGCTCGTCGTGCTCGAGGTCGCGTTCGACGGCGTGCAGCGCTCGACGCGTCACGCGAGTGGCTTCGCGCTGAGGTTCCCGCGCATCGCGCGCATTCGCAGCGACAAGACAGCGGAGCAGATCGATACGATCGAGACCGTCGAACGCATCCTCGCGTCGCAAGTGGACAGCGGACACCGCGAGGACAACGCAGTGACGAAAACGAAAACACGCCCGAAGAAGGCGAGGAAACCCGCGCCCGACGATCGACAGCTCGGTCTATTCGGCGACGCGGCTACCAAGAAAGAGGACTGAACAGGGAGATCGGGAGATCGAAAGGTGAATTGGTTTTCCCGCGACAACTCCCGATCTCCCGATCTCCCTGTTCAACTCTTCTCCGGCGGCGCGGCTTGCGCGAGGAACGCTTCGCGGACGTCGACGACGCGCTTCAACAGCGCGACGATCTCTTCATCGTCCAGCGCTTCGAGCGCGCGGTCCGCGGCGACGTACAGCTGACCTCCGCGCAGACCGATCTTCGCTTCGAGCGACGTCTGCATGTTCAACTCGAGCGCGGTTCGCATCAGGCGCGCGGACTCGTCGGCCGGGAGATCGAGCGCGGGAGATGTGACCGACAGGTACGGCTCGCTCGCGCCGGGGAACACGGTCGCTGTGAGGGCGCAGCCGCGCCACGCGATCTCGACGACGCAGCCGCGCGACGCGATCGACGCGGGACGTGGCTCGAGACGATCGGCGCAGCGACGAATGCGGAGCACCGTCGGATCTTCGGCGGCGATCGGCGGTGTCGATGCGCGCGCGGGGCGCGACGACGGCGGCGCCTCGCCTTCGGCTTCGAGCGGCACGCCGCACTTTCGGCAGCTGCGACGCACGCGGAGGTTCTTCGTTCCGCAGACGACGCAGCGGCGCGCGTTGCCGCTGCTCGGCTTGACGACCATCTGCCCGAGGAGCTCGTGGACGTAGCGGACGGAGAGCGCGAAGTTGAGGCCATCGGAGCGGAGGCCGAACGTCGAGACGCCGACCACCTGCGCGCGCTCGTTGAGGATCGGACCGCCCGAGGATCCCGGATGCATCACGACGTCGGTCTGCACGTGGTACGCGCCGTTCATCAAGCGGTTGGTCGCGCTGACGATGCCGCGCGTGATCGTGAAGTCGAGGCCGACGGGGTGGCCGATCGCGTAGACGGTCTCGCCGTGCGCGACGTCGGCGGAGTCGGCGAGCGGGAGCGGCGGCGGGACGGCGGCGGTCTGATCCCAGAGGAGCGCGAGATCGTAGGCGGTGGCGACGCGGACGACGCGCGACTCGCGCTTCGATCGATCGAAGCGCTGCACACTCATCGCGAGCATGGGTCCGACGACGTGCGCGTTCGTGACGATGATACCGGTGTCGGCGACGTAAAAGCCGCTGCCGGCGCCGAGCGAGTCGCGGATGATGACGACCGACCGGAGGCGATCGCGGATCAGCTTCGCGCCGTCGCTCATGAAGCGTCGCTCTTGGTCGCCAGCGCCTTGCGCGCGGCGCGCCACAGCTCGCGATCGGCGGCGTCGCGATCGTCGTGGACGCCGACGAGCGAGAGGTCGACGAGGGCGGCGCCTTCGGGTGGAAGCTGTGTGAGGAGCGCGCGCGTGTCGACGACGGGTGGCGCGCCGACGATCGCGCCGATGGTCGGAACGAACGATGCGAGCTCCGCGCGCG
>JBBQXV010000101.1:0-28099 GCA_038209335.1 Polyangiales bacterium
AACGCCAAGGACGCGATGCCGGACGGCGGGCGCCTCACGATCGAGATGCGCAATGTCGGCGAAGCGGATACGCGCGCCTTCCGCGGCATGGGCATGCCGGCCGGCGAGTACGTCGAGATCGCGGTGACCGACACCGGGGTCGGCATCAGCGCCGAGGTGCGCGAGCGCCTGTTCACTCCATTCTTCACCACCAAGGCGAACGACCTGGGGACCGGCCTCGGCCTGGCCATCTGCCAGCGCATCGTCAACGGCCTGGGCGGCGAGATCGTCGTCGAGAGCGAGATCGGCGAGGGCTCGACCTTCCGGGTGATTTTGCCGCCGTTGCGGGCCGCCGCGCCGGTCTCGGCGCCCGCCCCCGCGCCGTCGGTCGCGGCGCCCAGCAAGCGCGGGCGCATCCTGGTGGTCGACGACGACCCGCAGATCACCGGCCTGTTGCGGCGCGCCCTCGGCGTCGACCACGAGGTCATCGGGCTCGATGATGCCCGCGTCGCGCTGGCCCTCATCACCGGGGGCGAGAGCTTCGATGCCATCCTCTGCGACCTCATGATGCCGGGGATGACGGGCATGGAGCTGCTGACCGAAGTGATCCGTCTCGACTCGAGCGTGCGTTGCTTTCTGCTCACCGGGTACGCCGACCTGGAGAGCGAAGGCCCGAACGCGACGGGAGTCCAGGTGCTCGCGAAGCCGTGGGACGCGGACGATCTGGTGCGCAGGTGCCTGGCGTGACGTCCAAAGGCGCGTCTGTCGCGAAGCTCGCGTGGGAGGAAGCGGCCCCGATCGACGCGGCCGTGCGCCACATTGGTCTGATTGTCGTCATCTACGTCTTCGTCTACGTGGCCATCGCATGGCCCGATCGCCTCGCCGTCGCGACCATTCTCGGCCTCAGCGCGTTCCGGATTGCGTTCAACATCGTCGGTGCACGCGCGTTCCATCCGCGAAGCGGGCTCCGCGCCGCGTTCCTCTTTTCCATCGTCAACGCGGTGGTCAGCCTCGCCTGCGCGCACCTCGTGCACTGGCACCTGATGGCGCTCATGGAGCTGGCGTTCCAGATGGTGACCGTCGACAGCTTCGGTCCGCCGCGCCGCGCGCGCCGGTTCGCGATGGCGATCCTCGCGGTGAACGGTCTCGTGGGCGTCGCCGACGGCGTGGCGCCGCTGACGATGTTGGTCGCGATCGTCTCGGCGTTCTTCGTGTTCATCGTGACTGGCGAGTTCGGCGGCATGTTGCGCAGCGCGCTGCGCGTCGTGGAGCACAACCACGGCGAGCTCGTCCAAGCGCACGAGCACCTAGAGGCGATGCACAAGAAGCTCTTGACCCAGGATCGCATGACGACCCTGGGCATGATCGCGGCGAGCATCGCGCACGAGGTCAACAACCCGATGTGCTACGTGACGGCCAACGTGGAGGCGCTGGTCGAGGACCTCACGGCGATGCCGCAGGTCCCGCCCGAGCTGAAGGAGTACGTCGACGACATCCTGCCGTCGACGCTCGACGGCATCCGGCGCGTGAACCACATCGTGGCCGACCTGCGCCGCTTTGCACGTGGTGAGTCCGCGGCGGTGACCGAGGTGAACGTGAACATGGAGGTGGCCGCTGCGGTCCGACTGGCAGCGGGGCACCTGCGCGAACGCGACCGGCTCACGCTCGATCTGGATCCCGATCCAGGCGTCATCGTCGGTCAGCCGCAGCAGATCGGTCAGGTCGTTCTCAACCTTCTCATCAATGCCGCGCAGGCGACCGAGGCCGGTGGCCACATGGTCATCTCGACGCGGCGCGAAGGGAGCGACACCGTCCTCGTCGTCGCCGATGGCGGCACGGGGATGACCGAGGAGGTGCAGGCTCACATCTTCGAGCCGTTCTTCACCACCAAAACCCGCGGGCACGGCACCGGTCTCGGCCTCGCGGCCGTGCACGTCATCGTCAGCAAGCATGGCGGCACCATCGCGGTGGCCTCTACCCCCGGCAGTGGGACGACGTTCACAGTGCGCCTGCCATCGACGAACGTGCCGCGCACGCGCGCCGTGGTGCACCAGGTCGCGACGTCACCCGCTTCGTGATCACTTCGGCGAAGGCACCGGCACGGTCCCGAGCATGTGCGCGAACGCCGTCGCCCGCATCCGGCCCACCCCTCGCGCGATGAATTGCTGAACCAGATCTCACCATACGACTTTGGCGCCGCGCCCCTCTGAGCGATCGAGTATGGTCGTGCGGGGGTGAGGGTGAAAAAGGACACGCGTCGAGGCCGGAGCTCCAACACCTCGGGCGCGGTCCCCGCGCAGGCCGCACTCGGAAAGAACGAGCAGCTCCTGCGCGCCATTTTCGACAGCGCGATGGACGCGATGCTCATCGCCGACGACGAACATCGCTACGTCGACGCCAACCCCGCGGCGTGCGCGCTGTTCGCGCTCGCAAAGGAAGATCTGCTGGGTAAGCGAATCGCAGACTTCGCGGCTCCCGGGTTCGTCACTTCGGTGGTCTGGAACACGTTTCAGGAGACGGGGCGCGCACGCGGCGAGTTCCCCCTCCTGCGCGCGGACGGCGTCAGGCGCGATCTCGAATACACCGCCGTCGCCAACGTCTTGCCTGGCCTCCACCTGTCCGTGCTGCGCGACGTCACGGAACGCAAGTTGGCCGAAAACGCCCACCGCCACGCCGAGGTCACGCTCGAGGCCAGCGAGGCGCGGTTTCGCGCGATGATCGAAAAGAGTCAGGACGGCATCAGCCTCCTCGACGCCGATCTCCGCACGATCTACCAGACCCCTTCCACGCAGCGCATGCTCGGGTACACGACCGGCGAAGCCAAGGCGCTCGCCTGGCACGACTTCGTTCATCCGGATCACCTTCCGGATCTCCAAAGGGCGGTCGAGCGGCTTCTTCGCGCGCCTGCGGCGACGGTGTCGGTCGAGTTCCGGATCCGCCATCAGGACGGAAGCCTTCGCTGGCTCGAGCTCACGGCGACCAATCTCCTCGACGACGTAGACGTGGGCGCCATCGTCACGAACTTCCGCGACGTCACCGAGCGCAAGACGGCGGAAGTCGCGCTCCGCGAGGCCGAGCTCCGGTTCCGCCGCCTCTTCGAGACGGGCATCATCGGCGTGACCGTTGCGGACGCCTCCGGGCCGATCATCGAGGCCAACGATCGGTTTCTCCAGATCGTCGGCTACTCACGCGAAGACCTGGGCGCAGGCCGACTGAGCTGGACTGGTCTGTCGCCTCCGGGTTTGGCCCACGCCAGCGCCGCCGTGGCGAACGATCTGGCCACGATGGGGAGGGCGATACCTTCGGAAAGGGAATACGTCCGAAAGGACGGCACTCGCGTTCCCGTGCTCGTCGGTATTGCCACTCTCGACGAGACCCGCCGCCTCACGGTCGTAATCGACCTGACGGAGCGCAAGAGGTCCGAGGAACGCATGGCCGCCGTCGTGGACACGGCGCTCGATGCGGTGATTCTCATCGACGCTGCCGGACGGATCACGGAGTTCAACCCCGCGGCCGAAAGGATGCTGGGCTTCGCGAGCGCGGAGGTGCTGGGGCGCACGCTGGCCGAAACGATCATCCCCGAACGCTTTCGCGAGGCGCACGCGAAGGGTTTGGAACGGTTCCTCAGCACGGGCGACGGCCCGTTGCTCGGGACGCGCGTCGAGCTCTCCGCGGTTCGGCGAGACGGCGCCGAGATTCCCGTCGAGCTCTCGGTTTCCCGCGTCGGCGCTGCCTCCCCGCCGACTTTCGTGGGCTTCCTACGCGACGTGTCGGCGTCCCGCGCATCCGCCGACGCCCTCCGACGGAGCGAGGAGCAGCTTCGCCAAGTCCAAAAAATGGAAGCGATCGGAAGCTTGGCCGGCGGCGTCGCGCACGACTTCAACAATCTGCTCTCCGTGATTCTCAGTTACACGAGCTTCATGATGGAAGACGTGAAACCGTCGGATCCTCTTCGCGCCGACCTCGAAGAGGTCCACAAGGCGGGTTTGCGCGCGACGGAGCTCACGCGGCAGCTGCTTGCGTTCAGTCGTCGGCAGCTCCTTCAGCCGGTCGTCCTCGATCTTGCGCAGGTCCTGACAGGCATCGAAAAGATGCTCAGGCGAGTCCTCGGCGAGCACATCGATCTCGCGGTCATCCTCTCGTCGGCGACAGGCCGCGTGCATGCCGATCCGGGTCAGATCGAGCAGGTGCTCGTGAACCTGGTCGTCAACGCGCGAGACGCAATGCCCGATGGCGGCAATCTCACGATTGAGACTGCGGACGTCGTGCTCGACGAGAGCTACGCCGCGGAACACGCGGGAGTCGCCCCGGGCCCGTACGTCATGCTCGCAGTGACCGATACCGGAACCGGTATGGACCGCGCGACGAAAGAGCGCGTGTTCGAGCCGTTCTTCACTACGAAGGAACGCGGCAAGGGCACCGGGCTCGGGCTCTCGACCGTGCATGGCATCGTCCAGCAGAGCGGAGGCCACGTCTGGGTCTATAGCGAGCTCGGGAACGGAACGACGTTCAAGGTGTATCTGCCGAGGAGCGAGCGCGCGCTTGCGAGCTCGTTACCCGCGCGCGCGAAGCCGCCCACGCTGCGTGGAACCGAGACCATCTTGGTCGTCGAAGACGAGGAGCAGGTACGCACCATCGTGCGATCCATCCTGCGCAAGGCCGGCTACAATGTCATCGAAGCCCAGAATGGCGGCGAAGCGTTTCTCCTCTGCGAGCAATTCACCGCCAAGATTCACCTTCTCATGACCGACGTGGTGATGCCGCGGATGAGCGGGCGGCAGCTCGCAGCGCGACTCGCGCCGTTGCGGCCTGACATGAGAGTGCTCTTCATGTCGGGATACACGGACGATGCGATCGTCCGCCACGGCGTCCTCGACGCAGACGTCGCCTTTATTCAGAAGCCGATCATGCCGGACGTGCTCCTCAGAAAGGTGAGCCAGTTGCTCGATTCGTGAGCGTCGCAGCACGCATGGTCACGCGAAGAGGAGCCATGCCGCAGGCAGCGGCCCGCGACGACGGACGAGAATCCCCGCGGCCAGCGATGCAGCGAATGCGACGGATGGACCCGACGCGGCGGAGGTGCGTGACGCGATGGGCGACGGCGGGTAGGAGCGGTGCGCGCGCGATCCGCGAACGCGCGTCAGCTCGAGCTTCGCGTTGGGCACACGCGCGCGGGCATCGTTCGCACTCGCGAAGGAGGTCCGGCGGTGCGAGGCCGCAGACCCGCGGCGGCAGTCCACAACGTCATTCGGGCAACGCCTTTGGCTACTCTGCCGAATTCTCCTCGTCGATCGTCGCGTCGACGACGATCCGTCGCTCCGCGTTGATTCGACCGCGGAGGGTGAACGTCGAGTAGATTCCGTCGCCGTTCAGATCGCCGCGCGCCGTCGCTTCGAACGAGTCGCCGGGCTCGGAGCCGCTGCCGGTCATCACGTACGAGTATTGGTAGTACTGCGGCCGATCGAGCGAGAACGTCAAGCACGCGAAGCCTGCGTTCTCCGCCGCGTCGCCCTCCCAATCGGCGGGCGTCGACCGATACTTCTTCCCGCTCACGGCGGCGCTGCTCGCCCGCACGGGGCGCGACGCCGACGTGCACAGACGTCCCGAGCCGCCAACACGCGCGGTGCGGTCGTACGCCACGAGGACGTCCTTGCCGATCTCCGCGAGCGAGTTTCGCGGCTCGGCGGTCGTCCGACGACGTTCGTGGGCCACGCGATTCGACCAGACTTGGTGGAGTGCGAGCCCCGCGATGACGGCGAGGATCGAGAGGAGCAACTTGCGTTCGTTCGACCACCGAAGTCTCACGCGCAAACCGTAGGGCTGCGTCGCGAGCGCGAACAGAGCTGGTCAATCGGCGGCACCGTCGATGACTACTCGAGCAGAGCCCGGTGGCGTGTGCATCGAGAGCGTCGAAGTACTCGTACTCATCTCGTGGTTCGCCGACGTGCCACGCGAAGTGCATCCACACGGCACCGGGCGACTGCCTATCGATCGCTGGCATGCGGACATGCCACGTTGCGCGTAGCCACGCTGCTCGATGCGGCTCGGAGCAACTCGCGTGGCACGACGACGTGCCATCTGCTTACGAGAGACGCATCGCGTGGCATGCGGAGGCGGCTACCCCGTGATACGACGGCTTCGCGTGGCACGTTGGCGTGCCTCGCTGCGAGGTCCGACAAGCCACGTGCGTGGCTCGACGTACCACGACACTCATAGGAGTCAGTGATGGCAGGCCTGAAGCCGAAGGAGCTTGGATTCGCACTGATACGCGCCCGAGCAGCAACGCGCCTCGAGCAACGCGAGATGGCTTCGCGATGCGGCGTGTCGGTGCGGACGTACTCTCGATGGGAGAACCGCTACCTGTTCCCGTCGGTCGAGCAGCTGAGGAGCATCGTCCGCGCCTTCTACGAGCTCGACGAAGAAGAGCACGCGGTGAACATCGCTCGCATACGAGGAGCGACGCTCGAGAGCTTGCGCATCGTGGTGCCTCCGCCTCCGCCGCAGGTCGTCGTGGCGCCGCCGCCTGCCGTGCGTGCTCCCGATCCTCCACCTGTGCCTGTCGACGCCGTACGCGTCGCGATCTATGTCGCGTCGGAGGAGCTCGAGATTCCGGCGCGACGACTGCGGCCAGCGCTCGCGAGGCTGTTGAAGCAGCTCGGTGCGCTCGGCGTGAACGTCGAGCAAGCCCACGCGGTCGTGGCGGCGGAGACGACGGTGAGCTGACGGGAGGAAAGAAGCTCTCGGCCGAACAGCTCCACGCCGGACCCGCCGAAGAAACCCAAGAAGCGCTGAGCTTCTACGGACACTGCCTCGGCTTCTCGCAGGTCTGCACCGATTCGCCCGCCGTGCACCCGGAGTACACGCTGCACGTCCCGAGGTTCTCGCACTCCGCGCTCGTCTTGCACGCTTGATAGCGCTCGGCCCCGGTGATGCAGGTCGGCAGGCAGCGCGCCTCGATGCCGTTTTGGTTGAAGAGGATGCAGCAGAGGTTGCCGTTCGTGCAGTCGGCCTTTTCGTCGCACGCTTGCGTCGCGCCCATCATGCAGAAGCTCAAGTTGGCGAGCGAGCCGCACGCGTGCGTGGACGCGTCCATCGAGACGGTGTCGCAGCACGCTTGGCCGGCGCCGAGATCGCAGGTCATCGAGCCGCACGCGACGTGTCCGGGATTCGACCCGCCGCCGTCGACGCCGCCGTCGCGAGAAGCGTCGCGCGCGGCGTCACCCGATGCGTCGGTCGCGGCGCCGTCGGTCGCGGCGCCGTCGGTCATGCCGATCGATCCGTCCCCCGACGCGCCGTCGCGCGCCGTCGCATCGCCCGCGTCGTCGCCGCCGCTCACGCCTACGAAATCACCGCCGCACGCCGCCGCCGCGATCGCGAGCCCGAAGAAGAAGTAAAGACGCATGCCGCCCTCCATCTCGAGTGTAGCGCCTACCGAACGTGTGACCAGACGGCATCGGCGTGCGGTGCGACTCACCTCGGCGGCGGCTGCGCGCACCGGCCGTTGATGCACTGCTGCCGGTGGTCGCAACAGTCCGCCGCCGTCGCGCACTTCTCGAGCTCGTTCGAGCAGCTCCCCGGCGGCATCACGCATTGAAGCGCGCCCCCTTCGCTGCTCGGACGACAGAAGCCGTCGCAGCACTGGTCGCCCGTCTCGCACGCGCCGCCCGCCGACTTGCATGGGCTCAGCACCCAGAACCCGCGCAGGTTGTCCGCCTTCTGCTCTTGCCCATCGAGATAGAACGCTGGATGGCTCGCGTCCGCGCCGGCCGTCGGCGACAGATCGATCGCGGCGACCCACAGCTTTCCGTATTCGTCGTTGTTGTCCTTCGACGCGAGCGTGTTCCCGTACGACCGGTGCGACGTGAAGACGGCCCAGTAGTATCCGCCCACCGCGACCGGCAGCACGGTCGGAGCGAACGTCAGCTTCGGGTCGTTTGCGGGCAAGTACGTCTGCGTACCTGCGCCTTTGTATCCGCACAGCGCGTCGAGTCGATGCGACGTCTTCGTCGCGAGATCGACGATGAAGATGTCGCCCGTCTCGTTGTTGTCGGTCTCGAACGCCGCGCTCGATCCCGCGTGATAGACGACCCACTTGCCGTCGGGCGTGAACGCCGGCCACGCGAGCGTCGTCGCCGGATCGCGCGCGATGTCCGCGAGCCCCGAGAACGTCTTCGTCGCGACGTCGAAGTCCATCGCCGCGAGCGTGTGTCCGCCGCCTGTGTCGAGGTGATTGAACGCGATGTGCTTTCCGTCCGGCGAGAACGCGACGGTGCCCGCGTTCGTGATCGTTCCGTCCCATCCCGGCGCGGGGATGTTCAGACCGGTGACCGTGTCCCACAGCTTCGACGCCGTGCTCCCTGGAAATCCGGGCGCCCACGTTCGGTAGCTCGTCGCCGACATCAAGAACTTCCCGTCGGGATAGAGCGCGCCGTACGTGAACGAGAGATCGGCCTGCGCCTTGATGAGCGCGACGTTGTTCCTGAGATCGTAGCTCGCGCTCCCGAACGACAGCTGCGTGTTCGCGACGAGCGTCGAGCCGTCCGCGCTCGCGGTGTGGCAGACGTTTCCGCAGCCGCTCTTCACGACCGTCGGCGTCGTCGCGCCCGGATCGATACGCATGATTCCGACCGAGCCGAGCCCGCCCGCGATCTGCGAGTCGTACGTCTCGTAATAGATCGTCCCGCGCAGGCTCCCTTGCGCGATCGACCACGTCTCGGTGATCGGCCCGGTCACGTTGCCGCCCGAGATCTTCGTGACGTCGACCTTCACGTCGCTGTTCCCTTTGGCGGCGAGCGTGATCGCGGTCCACACCGCGGCCGACGGCTTCACGCGTCCCGGGCTCGAGGCTCCGTAGAATCCCGAGTAGTCCATCCCGGGAAACGTCACGTGCACGTACGTCGCATCGGGCGCGACGCCGCCGAACTGGAGCGTCGGAGGAATGAGCCCGCGCGGGAAGACGGTCTTGTCGTACGGATAGAGCCACGCGAACGCCGAGTCGGCGGTTCCGCCGTTCTGCAGCTTCGTCTTGTCGCCCGGCATCACGTTGCCCGGGTTCTCGTTGATGACGCACGTTCCGCCGTTGCACGCTCCGCCCGCGGCCATGCACGACGTCGGATCGCACGCGGCCGGCGGCAGTCCCGCGTCTTGGCCTGTGCCGGTGTCGTTGAACGAAATGCCGCCGTCGTCGCCGATCGATCCGTCGAGATCGCTCCCACCGTCGTCGGGTCCGAAGCCGCCGCTCTTCGTGGTTCCGCACGACCACAACGTCAACGCGACGACGAGCCCGAGGCACACGAACGAGAACGAGCTGTTTCGAAAGGGCATGATGCCTCCTCTGGATTCGGCGGCGAGTCTCCCACGCCGTCTCCGGCGCTCGTCCTGCTTCGCCAATTGAGACGTCACGGTGTCGCGACGCGCGCGTGCTAAGAGAAGCCGCCGCATGGCGGAATTGCCGAACAGCGAGGTCCGCGGGCTCTGGTTCACGACCGCGCGCCGCTACATCCTCGAGCGGGGCGGCGAAGAATGGATCGACGCGCTCGCGGTGCGTCTCGATCGTTCGTACCGCGACGTGATCCTCGCGCCGGACGCGTCCGAGTGGTACCCGGAGCGCGCGTTTCAGCAGTCGCTCGGCGCGATGCACGCGGTGATCGCCGGCGGGCACGACGACGTGTTCGTCGACGCGATGGAGGAGTGCACGATCCTGGGCATCAACCTCTTCTTCCGACTCCTCATGCGCCTCGGATCGCCGACGGTCGTTCTGCGAAAGGCGCCCGCGATGTGGAACCACATCCGACGCGGCGCGGGACACGTCGACGTCGACGCCGACGAAGCGGGCGCCGAGCTCCGCTTCTCGAAGTTCCCTTACTTCCGCGATCCGCACTACCGCTTGCTGACGGTCGGCGTCACGCGCGCGCTCGTCACGGTGTGCGGAAGGCCGCGACCGGTGATCGACGTGAGCGATTTCGACTGGGACCGCATGACGGTGAAGGTGAAGTTCGCGTAGCGCCTCTGGATCTTCATGCGGCGCCGCCGCGATCCAGTGCGACATCTACACCTCACGTCGCTGCGCGGCTGCTTCGTGTGAAATCGCGGGGTTCGAGGCTGTTCGCCGTCCGCTGAGGCTGGAACGGGGGTTGCTCTAACCACCGTCGCTTGGAGGGCGTGCGGCGATGAGCAACGATGGCAATCGGACCGAACGAATGTCGCGCGTGCGCTACGTGGCGGTGCGGGACGCGGAGCACGGACGGTCGGTGTTGCGGTTCTTGTTCGAGTACGGCGCGCTCGCACCGGCGATCGGCGACGACGCGCTGCCGTGGCGGCTGATCCTTCGTCGCGACGTCATCGAGGTGCACGCGGCGTCGCATGCGATCGCCGAGGGCGGAGGCGCGGCGTTCGATGCGCTGCTCGTCGAGTGCGGCGGCGCGATCGCGATCGCGCGGCTCGTGCTCGCGCGCCTCGGGTTCGAGTCGAGCGTGTCGTGGGGGCTTCGCGAAGGGACGCACGTCGCGTCGGTGCACGCGAGCGCGTGGCGCGTCGCGATGGTGGCGGAGCTTCCGCCGATGTTCGCGGAGGCGGCGCCGGCGGACGAGGACGACGCGACGGAGAATTCGCGCGCGGATCTGCTCGAAGGATGGAAGCGGCTCGCGGGCGCGTGCGGTGCGTCGATGGAGATCGTAGCGAGCCCGAGCGCGGCGATGACGCGCGTCGGATCGGAGCGGACGGAGCAGCGACCGCTGGAGAGCGCGATGCGCTTCGCGCTCGAAGGGATTCGATCACCGTCGGTGGCGAACGACGCGACGTTCCCGCCGTTCGAGGACGGATTCGTCGCGCGACTCCAGACGACGCGGCGCGGTCCGGCGGCGCTCGTCGCGCTCGGCCACGCAGCCGCGAGCGTGGCGCTCGACGCGCGCGCGAGCGGGTATGCGTTCGCGTCGGGATCGCTCGAGCGGACGCCCGGCTCGACGACGATGTCGATCGCGCTCGGTCGCGCGCGACATGCCGCCGACGCGGTGCGTGTGTCGGCGCAGCCTACGTTCGCCGCGTGAGAACGGAAGGGCCGCGCCGCTGACGCCGTTGCGATAGCATCCTCCGCGCCGGAGGATTTTCATGGCAGCCAAGAAGACGACGAAGAAGAAACCCGCGAAGAAGGCCGTCGCGAAGAAGGTCGTCGCGAAGAAGGCCGTCGCGAAGAAGGCCGTCGCGAAGAAGGCCACGCCGCAGCCGCCCGCGAAGAAGGCCGGCGGCGCGCGGGTCGTCCACTGGGAAATCCAATCGAAGATGCCCACCGAGCTCCACGATTTCTACCGCGACGTCTTCGCGTGGAAGATCGACGCGAACAACGCGATGAACTACGGGATGGTCGCGTCGGGCGGCAACGGAGGCATCAACGGCGGCATTGGCGGCAGCATGCACGAAGGATCGAGCGTGGTCGTCTATGTCGGCGTCCCCGACATCAACGCATCGCTCCAGCTCGTGCACGCCGCGGGCGGCACGACCGTCATGCCGCGCACCGACGTCGGCCCCGTCATCATGGCGCTCTTCGTGGATCCCGAAGGGAACACGATGGGCCTCGTCGAAGTGTGAGCTCGCGATCCGCGATCGAGGGCTCCACGAGCTAAGATGAAGTTCGCATGGACGAGACCGAGCCGACTCTGAAGGCGGGCTACATGCTCGACCGGTACGAGCTGCTCTGTCCGCTCGCGTCGGGCGGCATGGCCACGGTGTGGCTCGCGCGCATGCGCGGCAAGCACGGCTTCGAGAAGCTCCTCGCGGTGAAGACGATCCGCGCCGAGCTGAGCGACGATCCGCACTTCGAAGAGATGTTCCTCGACGAGGCGCGCATCGCCGCGAAGATCCAACATCCGAACGTCGCGCAGATCATCGATCTCGGCGAGCAAGACGAGGTCGTCTACCTCGTGATGGAGTGGGTCGACGGCGAGGCGCTGTCGAAGGCGCGGCGGTACGCCGGGAAGAACGGCGCGCGCGTGCCGCTCGGGATCGCGCTGCGCATCATCGGCGACGCGGCGGCGGGGCTCCACGCGGCGCACGAGCTGCGCGCGGACGACGGTGAGCTCCTCGGCGTCGTGCATCGCGACGTGTCGCCGCAGAACATCCTCATCAGCACCGGCGGCGACGTGAAGATCATCGACTTCGGCGTCGCGAAGGCCACGAACCGCCTCGCGCCGCAGACGCGCTCAGGAATCATCAAGGGCAAGCTGCAATACATGGCGCCGGAGCAAGCGCTCGGTCGGCCGATCGATCGGCGCGTCGACGTGTGGGCGCTCGGTGTCTGTCTCTACGAGCTCGTCGCCGATCGTTTGCCGTTCGACGGGGAAAATCAGCTCGAGCTCTTGCAGAAGCTCAGTGTGAACGATCCGCCGCCGCCGATCGAAGGCGCGGTGCCCGCCGTCGTCGAAGCGATCATCGCGCGTTCGCTCGCGCGCGATCCCGAGGGGCGCTACGCGACGTGCGCGGCGATGCGTCGCGCGATCGAGTCGGCGCTGAGCGAGCTCGAGCTCCCGTGCGCGAACGAAGACATCGCGGCGTTCGTCGCGCAGCACTTGCCGGATCGCGCGGCCAAGCGGCACGAGCTCGTGTCGCGCGCGCTGAGGGACGCGAGCTCGCGCGGGCACGCGGTGCTGCAATCGGACGAGCCCGTCGGCGCGTTCGACGGCACGGTGGAGGTCGACGCGAACGCCGCGCCGCCGAGCCGATTGCCGACCCGCGTGACGCTCGCGACGAAGCGTGAAAGGAAGCTCGCGCTCGAGCCTCAGGCCGAGCCCGAGTTGCACTCGCAGCCGTCGAACGCGACGCTCGGATCGGCCGCGGTCGTCGAGAGTCGCAAAGAGCTCCTCGCGATCATCCCGCGAAGCCGAAGCGGCACGTGGGTCGCGTGGATTCTCGTCGCGGGCGCGCTGGCCGGCGGCTTCTATGTCTGGCAGCGATATCGCACGACCTCGATCGAACCGGCCTCGACGTTCACACCGTCATCGGGCTCGACGTCGGCGAGCGCGGAGCCGCCGCCTCTGACGCCCGCGTCCGGTGTGGCCAGCGTCGCTGCGAGCGCAAAATCGGCCGCGGGGTACGGTCCGCGCGGAGGAGGCGTCGGTCTCTTCCCGTTCAAGATGGACGGAGGCTCCGGCTTCACGCCGATCCCGCTCGCGTCGGCGTCGGGCGCGCCGTCGTCCGCGGCGTCGACCGCCGCGCTCGCGAGCGCACTCGGAAGCGCGCTTGCTACGCCGAGCGCGACGCCGACCGCATCACCGAGCGCGAGCACCGCGCCGAGCGCGACGCCGAGCGCTGCGCCGACGACTCCGCCGCCCGTCACTCCCGATCCGCCGACGCCGTGACGCCGCGCTCACGCGATCAGGGCGTGAGCTTCGCCGGAATCGCCGCGACCCTCTGCGGTGCCGAAACGATCCGGCTCGACGCGGCGACGAACGCGCCGCGATAGAGGACGAGATCGCGATCGGCCTTCGCCTTCAACGCTGGCCAGCTCTCCGCCGACGCGTTCGGCATCGTCGCGACGTCCGCTTGGAACGCCGCGCGCTTCACCGCCGCGTCGCGAAGGAGCTTGTCGTAGATCGCGCGGTTCGGTCCCGCCGTCTTCCACGTCGTCGCCTGAAGCGACGCCATCTCCTTCTGCATCAGATCCATCTGCGTGCGCGCGCTGGCGACGTACCCATCCTTCTCGTTCTTCAGCGCCTGCGACTGTGGATTCACGTTCGGATGCGGAATCGCAGCAGGCGTCGGAATCTTCGTCGCTTGCTGCGCGACGGGTCCGAGACGGTTCGCGACGACTTGTTCCTTGTCGCGCTTCTTGCAGCCCGACGTTCCAAGCGCGAGGAGTAGGGCGAGTCCACACGCAGCCCACACGGTATGGCGTGCCATGCGCTCTACGCGTGCAACGTAGGTGCCCCGTTCGCGACGCGGAGCGGCACTCAGTACTTCCGCGACGATCCGCCGTTTCGTGGGCGCGCGACTGCGGTCTCGAGCCCGCACATCGGTCGAAGAGTGCGGCGACTCCACCTCACCGATCGAGGGGGCGCGCCGTCGAGAAACTACTTCCCAAGCGATCAGGCTTCGGAAAAGCTGCCCCCCATGCAAGGGCCGAAGCGGTGGACCGATCCGCAATCGTCGGAGTGGCCCGTGCTCGCCGCCGTGCGTTTCCTCATGGCGCTCGCGGTGGTCGCGTACCACATGCCCGTCGTCCGATCGTCGGACAACGTTCCGATCCTCGTCGAGTTCGGCGGCCTCGGCTGCATCTGCGGCTTCCTCGCGATCTCGGGCTACTCGATCGCGCACTCGATCACGAAGCAACCGAAGGGCTTCTTCGTCCGGCGCGCGTGGCGCATCCTGCCGATCTACTACGCGACGATGCTCTTCGCGGTGCTCCCGTACCTCTTCACGAAGGGGCTCCCGCCGTTTCGCTTTCCGTTCCCGGACTTCACGACGTCCGAGCTCGTCGGGAGCATCTTCTTTCTGCAGTGCTTCGCGACGGAAAAGATTCCCGTCTTCGGACCGTCGTGGACGCTCGCGGTCGAGTGGTGGTTCTACATGGCAGCGCCGCTCTTCGTTCGCGCGCGGCCGTGGATGCTCTGGGTCATCGTCGGCATCTCGCTCGTCGTGCAAAAAGAAGGGCTCGCGCACGGCTTTTTTCCCGTGCACGACTCGAAGTGGGGAATGCCCGCGATGATGCTCTTGTGGGCGTGGCTGTCGGGATTCTTGTTCTACCGCGCGCCCGGATGGAGCGCCTTCCTCGTCGTGCTCGTCGGGTTCCACGCCGTCTCGCGTTGGGTCGATCGCTCGCCCGCGCCGTACCTCATCGCCGCCGTCGCCGTCGTCAGCGCGAAATCGCTCCCGCCGATGCCGCGCTTCCTCGCGCGCGCGCTCAACTACCTCGGCGACTTGAGCTACCCGCTCTACCTCGTGCACGTGCCGATGATGGCGTGGGTGTCGCGATGGACGAATTGGTTCGATCCGTACGCGTACATCGCGCTCGCACTCGGCGCTTCAGCGTTCCTCTATCACGTCGTCGACGCGCCCCTGCGATCGCGCTTCTCTTCGCGCGTCGCGGCGGAGCACGTCCCCGTCGCCGCGTGATCGGCGACGTCGCTACGGCGTCCGGGTACCATCTCCTCGAGGGAGGAGCGACTTGGACGTCACGATCCGCTACGCCGACGCGCCGCGTGTCTTCGGAGCCCTCGTGGTTCCGCAGCGCGCCGGGCTCGTCGCGCGCTTCGGCGAGGACGTCCTCAGGCGCGCGCTCGAGCGGATCCCTCGCGACGAGCGCGAAGAATACGAGGCGGTGCGCGCCGACACGTGGTGCCGCAGCGCGACGGTCGAGAGCGTCGTCGTCGAGGTCGCGCGCGGGGGCGGCGTGGACGTGCGCGCGTTGACCGACGAGACGATTCACGAGGTCGTGCGCGGCACCGTGGGCAAGCTGTGGCGCGTGCTCATGACGATGACGAGCGATCTCACGCTCCTGAGTCGCACGCCGATGTTCTATGCGCGAAGCTACGATCGCGGATCGCTCACCGGTGAGCGCGTCGCGCCCGGCCGCGCCGAGCTGGTGCTCGAGGGATGGCACGACGTGCCGGAGCTCCAGGCGATCGGGATCGCCGCCGGCGTGCGCGCCGTGATGGAGCTCGCGGGTCGCGCGGAGGTGCGCGTCGTTTGGCGCCGCGACGGCGAGCTCGCGCGCTTCGACGTGACCTGGCGCGTGTAGCGTCGCCTTACTTTTGCTCCGCGAGCGCGAGCTGCGCGGTCGGAGCGCGAAGCTCGCGAATCTGCCTGTGCACGAGGTACGCGAGCGCGCCGATCGATCCGAGCCCGACGCACGCGGCGACGTACGGCCACGGCGTGATCCCGCGGCGACGCGCGTCGGGAATCATCCACAACGTGAAGAGACCGATCGCGATCGACACGTCGAGGAGCATCTGGAGCCCCCAGTTGTCGCGCGCCGCGAGGATCAGAAATCCGGTGTAGCCGTCCTTGAGAACGAGGAGATCGGTGAAGACGCTGAACGCGACGAGCACGACGATGAGGCCGATGAGCTTGAGCACGGGACACCTCCTGATTGGAAAAGGAGCATGAGGCGCGAGGTGCCGATGACCATGACGTCGGAGGTCATGGTCGCGAGCGCGGGTGCAGGTAGGCTCGTGTCATGGTGCGAGCGTCGAGCGCGGTGGGACCAATCCTTCGACGTTGGCGCGAGGCGAAAAGCTTGTCGCAAGAGCGGCTCGCGGCGATCGCCGAGGTGTCGACGCGGCACGTGAGCTTCGTCGAGACCGGCAAGGCCGCGCCGAGCCGCGAGATGGTCCTCGTCCTCGGGAACGCGCTCGGTCTTCCTCTTCGCGAACGAAACGCGCTTCTCCTCGCTGCGGGCTTCGCGCCCGTCTACCGCGTCTCCGCGCTCGACGGCGACGCGCTCAGGCCGGTGCGTCGCGCGCTCGATCACATCCTCGCGAAGCAAGAGCCGTACGGCGCCGTCGTCGTCGATCGCGCGTGGAACGTGCTGCTGATGAACCAAGGCGCGACGCGCATGCTCACGTTCTTCCTCGAAGGGATCGACGCGCCGCGCGAGGCGCTCGCGAACGTCGTGACGTCGATCTTTCATCCGCGCGGGCTCCGGCCGTTCATCGTCAACTGGGAGGACGTGGCCGCGGAGATCGTCGAGCGGCTCCATCGCGAGATCGCGGTCGCGTCGGACGACGACGAGCGTCGCGCGGTTCTCGCGCAGCTCCTCGCGTACGAAGGGGTGCCCGCGCGATTCGGCGCGCCGTCGATGACCGCGACGTCGCTCCCGTTCATCGCCGTGCATCTGAAGCGCGGCGACGTCGAGGTGCGACTCTTCACGACGATCACGACGCTCGGAACTCCGCTCGACGTGACCGCGGAAGAGCTGCGGATCGAGTCGTATTTCCCCGCGGACGAGGCAACGGAGAAGTTCGTCGAGAGGTTGGCCGCGGGCCGCTCGTGACGCTGCTAAGCTCGAGGGGTCGTGCGCCGTCCGCCCTGTCTTGATCTGGCGACGCTGGCGCTGCTCGCACCGATGGTGTTCGGCGCTTGCGGTGCGCGCAGCCCTTTGCCGCTCGGCGATCGCGCGGGCGACGACGACGGAGGCGCTTCGTCGGGAACGGGTGACGGCGGATCGCAGCGCCCCGGTTCCGATGGAGGCGACGACTGCGGCGAAGCGTGCGGCACGCCGGGTCACGATCCGCCGCTTCGACCGATGTCGCTCGCGGCGGGGGTCGGTCACACGTGCGCGTCGACGCGATCGGCGGGGCTGCGGTGTTGGGGCACAGGCGAGCTCGGCGAGCTCGGCGACGGCGCCAGCAGGTCGCGCGACGTGCCGGTCGCGGTCCGCGGCTTCGATCTCGGCGTGACGGCGGTGGCGGCGAACTTCGGTCACACGTGCGCGATCACACGCCAAGGTGCGGTCGCGTGCTGGGGCCACAACTACTTCGGCGAGCTCGGTGACGGGACGGTCCGCGATCACTCGCAACCGTTTCATGTACAGACACTCACCGACGCGATCTCCGTCACCGCTGGCGTCTACCACTCGTGCGCGGTGCGCGCCGACGGCGTCGCGTTCTGTTGGGGCAACAACCACGAGGCTCAGCTCGGCAACGGCACCATCGTGAACACGTCGACGCCGATCGCGGTGCAGGGGCCGCCGATGATCGCGATCGCGGCGGGCGAGACGTTCACGTGCGGGCTCACGAAGAGCGCGAAAGTGATGTGCTGGGGCGACGACAGCTTCGGACAGATCGGCGACGACAGCTGGGGAACGAAGACGACGCCGGTCGAAGTGGTCGGGCTCGCCGACGTCATCGCGATCTCTGCCGGCAGTGAGCATGCGTGCGCGCTCACTCGCAGCGGCGACGTCCACTGCTGGGGCGGCAACCAGTTCGGCGCGCTCGGCGATGGGACGATCGTCCGAAGCGCGCGCCCCGTTCGCGTGATCGGCCTCAGCGGACCGGCCCGCGCGATCGCGACCGCCGAGCGCCACACGTGCGCTCTCCTCGCGGGCGGCGCGCTCGCGTGCTGGGGCATCAACACCTTCGGCGAGCTCGGCGACGGATCCTTCGCGCCGAGCATGTCGCCGGTGCTCGTGCGCGATCTCGGCGGCGCGCCCGTCGCGATCGCCGCGGGCGAAGGGCACGTCTGCGTGCTGCGCGCCGACGATCACGTCCGATGCTGGGGATGGAACGAGCTCGGCCAGCTCGGCGACGGCACGACGACGAACCGCGCGCTCCCTACGCCCGTCGTCGGCCTTTAGTCAGCGCATCAGCGCGGCGGCGGCGGAGGCGGCACGAACACGACGCGCAGGTCGAGCCCGCCCGGGTACATGTAGCTCGTGCGCGATCCGTACCCGTAGACGATGAGCCCGAACGGCGAGCTCCCGTGGATCTCGTGCCCTTCGCGCGCGCCGGTGAGCTGCACGTGCGCGACGCCGAACGGCTGCCCGCCGACTTGCGTGTACTGCGAAGTGGGGATGTCGACGCCGTCGAGCGTGACGACCGTGCCGAGCGCCGCGATGACGTCGATCCAATTCTCGGAGTACGTCGACGGCGCGAGGAACGTGTACGTCGTGCGGTACTGGAGGAGCGAGATCGCGGGCGATTGGCTGGGATCGCCGAGGTCGGGATTGGGCGTGCCGCCGTCGGTGACGTTGGCGTATTCGCCGAGCATGTACTGATTCACGGCGATGCGTCCGTTGGCGACCATCGCGAAGCTCTTGTCGACGTCCGGGAGATCGATGACGTCGCCCGTGTTGAGCATGACGCCGTTGCGCCCGCTGACCGGCGGATCGAACGCGACGAGCGTGTTGTCGTAGAGCCCCATGAGGCGCACCCACTGGTGCTCGCCGTGCGGCGTGTGCGGGAGCGACACGATGTATTGCGTCCCGAGCGTCTGCACCGGGAACATCGACGACTCGAGGTGATCGCACGCCTTCTTGTTCTCGGGAATGAAGGTGCAGCCGTGACCGGCATACGTGACGATCGGTTTGTCGGCGTGCACGATCGATCCCGAGAGATCCGATCCGTACGTGGGAGTGCGAATGTCACCGGTGTCCGAGAACATCTCGAGCACGTCGCCGCGATTGAGCGTGTACGTGTACTGATCGCCGCGCACCATCAGCGGCGGCCCCGCGCCCGGGACGCCTTGCACGCGCCCGCCGGGGTACACCGTCACGCTCGTCGCGTCTTGCGTCGCGGTCACCGCGAGGAAGCCCGGCGTCGCGCCGAACGACGGCCACGCGAGCACCGGGTAATCGCCCGTCGCGACCGTCGCCGGGAGCAGCAGCGTCGCGTCGTTCGAGAACGAATAGCAGTGCGGCCCCGCGCCGCCGTCGCCGTAGCCCGGGCACGGCGCGCCCGCGTCGATCTCGTATTGGAGCGCACTGAATTGATAGACGCTCACCGGGAAGTCGACCTGCAAATGGTACGCGCCGCCGACCACGATGCGGCTCTTGCCCGGATCGCCGACCGCGGTGTTCTGATCGAACGTCGGCCCCTTGAGCGCCGCGACCCACGGCAGCGGAATGGCCAAGACCGCATTGGCCGGGACCATCACCGTCTTCGACATCGGCAGCGCGCCGCCCGACACCGTCACCGTCACGGCGAACGATTGCGGATTGGAAACCGCGACGGCGAAATCGAACGCCTCGTACACGGGATTGAGCGTCACCGTCGGCCAGTAGTCGCAGCCGATGTAGCTGTGGCGACCCTCGGACTCGGCGCACGTCTTCGGAATCGGTGATTGCGATCCCTGGTCGCCGCTGATCATCGCGTCGCCGAAGTTGATCCCGCCGTCGTCGCCGGCCGAGTCGGGCGACACCGTCGAATCGGAGCCGCCGTCGCCGCCGCTGCCTCCGTCGCCGAAGCCGGGACCGCCGGGGTTGTCGGAGCCGCACGCGAGGAACACGCTGCCGCACGCGGTGAGCGTGCCGACGATCAAGGCAAAGCCAATCTCTCTGCGACGCATAGTCATCCGTCCCTTCGCCTACCGACCCGTGACCGGGCTGCCGAGCGTGGTGGAGTTCCAACGGAAGTTGTCGAGAATGACCGCCGAATCGAGGATGCCGTCGGCCTCGTCGAAGATGACGAAGCTCAGCGTGAACGTCTCACCCGGGCGAATCGGCGCCGTCGTCTTCAGCCAGTCGGTCGCGCCGCTGCCGAAGTTGCCATTGCCGTTCGTGAGCCCGGAGCCCGTGTACGGAATCTCGTATCCCGTTTTATTGAGGAGCGAGAGCGCGCCCGTGCACGTGTGGTTGTATCCGTACTGCCCCGCCATGCTGGTGCAGTCTTGGAAGAACGAGTTGTTCACGTTGACGCGATGGCCTTGAGGATCGAACGCGATCTGAAACGGCTGCACGTATTGCTGCGACGTCAGCATCGCGAGGAACGTGTCGTTGAACCCTTGGCAGACGTAGACCGGGTATTCTTCGCTGAAGAAGTTGAAGTCGAACGTGAACGACCCGGCGTTGCTGGGCGCCTTCAGCGTGAGACGGAGCTCGGAGTAGTCGTGAATCGCGATCGGCGCTTCGTTCTGGCCGGTGTTGCACGGATTCACGTTTTGCGCGGCCGTCAGCGGGCTCGGATGCGTGAACGTGTTCATGAGATCCGTGCCGTCGCCCGTCCGGTACGCGGGCGTGTCGGTGTCGTCGTCGGCGATCCCCGTCGCCAAGAAGGCCATGTACTGCCCCTTCTTCGGAACGAAGCTCGTCCCCATGTGCTTCGTCACGCGGTGCGCGTTCGCGTTGTTCGGCCCGTAGAAGCGCGCGTCGACGATCGTCTTGCAGCGCGCGTCGACGTTGTCGCAAATGTCGGCCGCCCAGGCGTAGTGCGCGGCGACCGTGTCGTGCCCGCTCGCCGCGATGTTCTGATCGCACACGCGGAGGTTGTCGACGGTGCCGTCGCAGTCGTTGTCGATGTTGTCGTGACCCACCGGATCGGTCGCGGAGTTCGAGTCGAACGCGCACGGATTGACGAGCGAGTCGTGGTCATTGCAGTCGCCCGCGCAAACCGTGAATCCGTCGTTGTCGTCGTCGACGCAATACGCCGCGTCGCTGTATCCGTCCGCGTGCGCGAAGCCATCGAAGGCATACGGCGCGTCCGCGTTGCCGGAGTCGCCGCTCGAGCCCGAATCGCCGCCACCGGTCGTATCCGGATTCGACGAGTCCAGCTGGATGCCGCCGTCGCCTTGCGCGCCGTCGCTGGCCGTCGAGTCTCCGCCGCTCGAATCGTCGACTGCTCCGCCGTCACCGAAGTCCGTTGCCTGTCCGTTGCCGGACGAGCAAGCCGAGACGACACCGCCGAGCCCGAGGAGAACGACAGCTGTACCGCCCAATGGGAGGGCGAAACCTACGCGCGCACGAGGCGCGCGCGAGCGAGACGCGAAAGAAAAGCGCATGGTCCCTCGTCCTTGGAGCGACTCGGCGGCGAACGAAGCCGAGAGATCTCCCACGTTGAGACTACCAGGAGGAGGGGCGACGGGGGTGGAATATTCTGGCGAGGCTGTCGGGATTCCGTTGCCTCGCGCGGTCCGTGGTGCGACGCTCTTTCTATAAGGGGAGGCGTGTGCGCGCGGCATTTGTCGCGTTCGCCCGCCCGCGCTTCCTCCGGAGGTCGTGCCCATGCGAAGGTTGCTTGGTTTTGCTGTGCTCGGCGGACTGGCTGTTTCGTTGGCTGGGGTCGGCTGCGGTGGCTCGGACAGCTCGACTGGGCAGTTCGGCGACGACGACTCCGGAGGATCCGGCGACGGCGGCACTGGCAACGATGGCTCGGTCGGCGACGACGGCGGCACCGGACAAGACGCGACGACCTTCGACGGCACGACAGGCAACGACGGCGGCGGCTCGAACGACGCGTCGCTCGACATCTCGTTCCCCGACAGCTTCACCGTTCCCGACACGAGCGCCGGCGACACCGGCGGTGGCGACTCGTCGGCCGAAGCGGGCTGCGCGCCGAACGGCGTCACGTGCAACGGCACGACGGCGACGACGTGCACCAACGGCGTCGCCACCGTCACCAACTGCACCGGCGGCACGCCGCTGTGCGCGGATGGATTCGGCTGCGTCGTCTGCATTCCGGGCACCGGCTCGTGCACGAACGCGACGACCGGTCAGCTCTGCAAGAACGACGGCAGCGGGTACACCGTCAACACATGCGATCCGCTCCTCGGGCTCACGTGCTCGAACGGCGCTTGCCAGGGCGATTGCGCCAACATCGGACAGAGCTACATCGGCTGCGAATATTACTCGGTCACGATGTCGAACAGCGCGCTCAACCAGGCGGTGTTCTCGTTCTCGATCTCGATCTCGAACACGGGGACTTCGACCGCGAGCATCAACATCACCGGCCCGAGCGGCTTCCTGCGGAACGACACGATCGCGGCGGGCGGCATCAAGGAGTACACGCTCCCGTGGGTGCCGGCGCTCTCGTCGACCGGAAGGCTCATCACGCAAACGGTCGTCGGCGGCGCGTACCACATCAAGAGCACCGAGCCCGTCACCGTCTATCAATTCAGCCCGCGCGACTACAACATCGGCGCGAACAACTCGTTCACGAACGATGCGTCGCTGCTTCTGCCCGTCAATGCGATGACTGGCAACTACGTCGTCGCGGCCGGCGCGACTTGGTTCTTCTCGGCGGGCGGGCTGCAATATCCTGGGACGGTCGCCATCATTGGCACCCAAAACGGAACGTCGGTCCAATACACGATTCCGCCCGGCAACCCGATCACGGCGGGCGCAGGCCTGACCGCGAACGGTGGAACCGTCACCATCAACAAGGGCGACGTCCTCCAGATCGCGAGCGGTCAGAACGGGACGGCGGGAGCGTTCGGGAGCGATCAGAGCGGCGCTCGGATCACCGCGAGCCAACCGGTCGAGGTCTTCGGCGGCACCGACTGCACGAACATGCCCACGGCCGTGCAGTACTGCGATCACATCGAAGAGGTCGTCTTCCCGCTCGAGACGCTCCGCAACGACTACCTCGTCGTGCGGCCCTACAACCAGAACGCGACGCCGCGAAATTACATCAAGCTCATTGGTACGCAGGCGGGGACGACCATCACGACCGATCCGAGCGGCATCGGGGCGCCGGCGTCGCTCGGCGCGGGGCAGGTCGCGTTCTTCGAAGCGCAGGTGGACTTCCGCGTCACCAGCAGCGCGCCGATCATCGTCGGCCAGTTCATGGAAGGGCAGAACAACTTCGGTGGTGGCTGCTTCGACTCGCAATCGAACGCGACGTGCGGCGATCCGGCGTTCACCGTCGCGGTCGCGACGGCGCAGTTCCGTCGGACGTACCAGTTCGTCGCGCCTCCGACGTACGGACAAAACTGGGTCAACGTCATCGCACCGAACGGCGCATCGATCACCGTCGACGGCGTCGCGGTCCCGCAAGGCACCGCGATCGGTGCGAGCGGATACTGGGCGCAAAAGGTCTCGCTCTGCGTCGGCGTGGGCTGCACGGGCGTCCACTCCGCCGCGGGCAACGTGCCGTTCGGCATCGCCGTCTACGGCTACGGCCAATACACGAGCTACTGGTATCCGGGTGGGCTCGACCTGAAGCGGCAGTAGGCCCGCGCGTACGCCGCATCGCTCACGATTCGGGCGGCACGTAGTCGTACGGCATGTTCACCGATTTGAGCTCGCAGTACGCGCTGAGCCCTTCCGGCCCGAGCTCGCGTCCGACGCCCGACTCTTTGTATCCGCCGAACGGCGTCGCGAAATCGAGCACGTAGCCATTCACGGTGTACGTCCCCGTTCGCACGCGCTTCGCGATCGCGAGGCCGCGCGCGTAGTCGTTCGTCCACACCGATCCCGACAGGCCGTACCGCGAGTCGTTCGAGATCCGAATCGCGTCGTCCTCGTCCTCGTACGCGATGACCGCGACGACCGGGCCGAAGATCTCTTCTTGCGCGATCCGCATTCCGTTCGCGACATCGGCGAACACCGTCGGCTCGACGTACCATCCGCGATCGAGCCCGCGCGGTCGCCCGCCGCCCGTCGTGACGCGCGCGCCTTCTTCGCGCCCCGACGCGATGAATTCTTCGACGCGCTTTCGTTGGCGCTCGGCGATGAGCGGACCGCAGAACGTTTCGGCGTCGAACGGATCGCCGGTCTTCTGCTTTTTGACCTCTTCGGTGAGCACGTCGACGACCTCGGCGTAGCGCTTCTTCGACGCGAGGATGCGCGTCTGCGCGATGCACGCTTGTCCGCTGTTCATCATCGCGAACGGGAGGAGCTCGGGGATTTTCTGTTCGAGATCGACGTCGTCGAGGAGGATCGCCGCGGACTTTCCGCCGAGCTCCAAGGTGCACGGTCGCAAGAGCTCGCCGCAGATCGCCGCGACTTGCCGTCCGCCGACCGGGCTTCCGGTGAAGCTGATCTTGTCGACGTCGGGATGCCGAACGAGGTGCTCGCCGATCTCGCGACCGCCGGCGACGATGTTCACGACGCCGTGAGGAATCTTCGCGGCGATGATCGCGTCGGCGAGCAAATACGCGAAGAGCGGCGTCTCGGGCGGCGGCTTGAGGACGACGGTGCATCCTGCGGCGAGCGCCGGCGCGAGCTTGGTGATCGCGAGGAAGAGCGGGACGTTCCACGGGATGATCGCGCCGACGACGCCGATCGGCTCGCGCAACACCCACGATTTCCCGAGCACGCCGTCGCGAAGCTCTTCGAACGGGTACGAGCGAACCATGTCCGAGTAGTACGCGAGCACCATCGTCGGCGAGATCGCCTGCACTGTCTGCGAGAAGGTGATCGGCGAGCCGACCTCCCACGTCATCACCTCGGCGAATTCCTCCTGACGCGTCATCAACTCTTCGTTGAGGCGCGCGAGCGCGTCGGCGCGATCGCCTGGCGACATGCGCGGCCACTCGCCGCGATCGAACGCTTCGCGCGCGGCAGCAACGGCGCGATCGATGTCCTTGATCGTCCCGTCCGGCACGCGGCCGACGACTTCGAGCGTTGCGGGCGACCGCACTTCGATCGTCCCCGTGCCCGCCGGTTTCACCATCGCGCCGCCGATGAAAAGCTCGCCGTGGTCCCGCGTCTTCATGAAACATGTTCTAGCCGGGCCCGCGAGGGATGACAACGAGTAGAACGTGTTCTATTCTCGTCCCCATGCCGGCCTACGACTACGTCATCATCGGCGCCGGCTCGGCCGGCTGTGTCCTCGCCAGCCGCCTGTCCGAGGATCCCAAGGCGCGCGTCCTCGTCATCGACGCCGGCTCGAGCGACGCCTCGCCGCTCTTTCGCCGCCCGGGCATGCTCGCGCTCATCTACCAAATCCCCAAGCTCAAGAAGAAGAGCGACTGGGGCTACGCGACGGCGCCGCAGAAGCACATGAACGATCGCGAGATGCCGTGGACGCGCAGCAAGATCACCGGCGGGTGCAGCGCGGTCAACGGGATGCTCTACATCCGCGGCCACCACGACGACTACGACGAGTGGCGCGACATGGGGTGCGACGGGTGGGGATGGTCCGACGTGCTCCCGCTCTTCAAGCGCTCCGAGCGCCACGAAGACGGCGAATCCGAATTGCACGGCGGGAGCGGCGCGCTCTGCGTGTCGCGCCAGCAAGACATCTCCATCGTGTCCGAAGCGTTCCGCGACGCGACCGCGAAGGTGTGCAACGTTCCGGTCATCGACGACTTCAACGGACCGTCGCAAGAAGGCGCAAGCTCGTACCAGCAGACGTGCGCCGATCGCCGTCGCTCGAGCACGTCGGTCGCGTTCCTCTATCCGGCGCTCGCGCGTCCCAACGTGCAGTTCATCGACGAGGCGCTCGTCACCGGCATCGTCATCGAGAAGGGGCGCGCGCGCGGCGTGTCGTTCGTGCGACGCGGCGAGCCGCAGACCGTGCAAGCGGACGTCGAGGTGATCCTCGCCGCCGGCGTCATCGGCTCCGCGCAGATCCTCATGCTCTCCGGCATCGGCCCCGCGGATCATCTTCGCTCCGTCGGCGTCGACGTCGTGTGCGATCTCCCCGGCGTCGGAAAGAACCTGCACGACCACCTGATGGCCCCGCTTCGTTTCCTCGCGACGAAGGACACTGGGCACACGAGCACGCCGTCGCATTTCATCGGCGGGATGATCAACGATTTCTTGTTCGACAAAGGATGGATCGGAAAGACGTTCCTCGAGACCGGCGCGTTCCTTCGCACGAGCATCGCGGCCGACGCGCGTCCCGATCTCCAGATGCTCTCGATCCCGTGGGCGTACCCCGAGCCGAACGACGACGGCCCCGGCGAGCCGACGATCTGCAAGACGCCGTGCTTCACGATGTTGCCCGGGCTCATTCGTCCGAAGAGCCGCGGCGAGGTCTTGCTCCGCTCGAAGGATCCGTCGGTCGCACCGATCATGGATCCGCACTACCTCGAGCACGACGACGACATGAAGGTGCTCGTCGAAGGGATGCGCCTCGCGCGCGAGATCGCGGCTTCCGAGCCGCTCGCGAAGTACCTGCTCGAAGAGGCGACGCCCGGCCCGAAGGCGACGTCCGAAGACGATCTCCGCGCCGCCGTGCGCCTCTACGGCAAGACGATTTATCACCCGGTCGGCACGTGCAAGATGGGCGTCGACGCGACGTCCGTCGTCGATCCCAAGCTTCGCGTCTACGGAATCGAAGGCCTCCGCATCGCCGACGCGTCGATCATGCCGAAGATCGTCGGCGGCAACACGAACGCGCCTTCCATCATGATTGGCGAGAAAGCCGCCGACTTGGTTCTCTACGCGCGCGTCAGAGAATTTGAACAGGGAGATCGCGAGATCGCGAGACCCCAATCCGCTTCATCTCCCAATCTCCCGATCTCCCTGTGAAAATCTTCATTCTGATTTAGCCTCACGCGCCGATGAGCAGCGAAGAAGGCCACGTCCCGCACGACCCGTCGGTCGTCGCCGAAGCGCCGCACGGCATGACGGCGGATCTCGGTGCCGCGGCTCTCGAGCTCGCCAGCGGTGGTCGCGAGCTCTACTCGGTGTTCGTGCGGACGCTCTATTACGTGTTCCGCGGCAAGCGCGATCGCGGCGCGGTGATGGAGCAGATGTACGCGATCGGCAACCGATCGATGTTCTTCATGACCATCACGATGGGCTTCATCGGGATGATCCTCGTCTTCCAAGCGGGCGTGCAGGCCAAGCGCGTCGTCCCGGATTTCTCGCAGCTCGGCGCGCTCTTCATGCAGCTCCTCGTGCGCGACATCGCCGCGTCGCTCGGCGCGCTGATGCTCGCGACGCGTGTCGGCGCCGGCATCGCGGCAGAAATCGGATCGATGGTCGTGACCGAGCAGGTCGACGCGCTCCGCATGTGCGCCGCGGATCCGATCGATTTTCTGATCGTGCCGCGCTTCCTCGCGAGCATCGTCATGACGACCGTGCTCGTCGTCTGGGGCGGCACCGTCGCGTTCTGCGCGGGCGCCGGCATGGCGTACTTCGCGTTCGACGTTCACCCGTCGACGTTCTTCAACCTGACGCAGACCGGTTTTCCGGATCTCGCGACCGGCCTCGCGAAGTGTCTCGCGTACGGCGCGGCGATCCCGATCGTCAGCGGCTATTGCGGCCTGTCGACGTTCGGCGGCTCCGAAGGCGTCGGCTGGGCGACGACCCGCGCCGTCGTCAACTCGTCGCTCGCGACGATCATCCTCAACTTCTTCATCTCGGGAACCGCGCTGCTGCTCGGCTTCTTCTGATCCCGATCAGAACTTGTAGTTGAGACCGAGGCCGATGAGGTCCGCGCTCGCGAAGTAGTGGCCGCCGTTGACCGGCTCGAACGCGGCGTTCCCTTTGATGGGATTGATGCGCGGGATCTGCGCCGTCGCGGCGTCGTTGTAGACGCTGCTCGCGAAGAGGTGCGCGTACACGCCGTCGAAGCGCCAATGCTCGCCGACGTGCAAGCTGCCGCCGAGCGACAGCGTGAGCTTGTTGAAGTCGAGCGACGCGAGCGACAGGTATTCTTTGGGTACGGCGCTCGTCTCGTAGCTGATGCCGGCGCGGAGATCCGTCGGGTATCCGCCGATCGCGTAGCGGTACTCCGAGCCGAGTCGCACCGAATTCGAATCCTGGAAGCTGCGCGGGAACGCGATCGCCGGGATGTTCACCTTC
>JBBQXV010000102.1:0-28037 GCA_038209335.1 Polyangiales bacterium
GTACGCGGTCCGCGTTCACGGCGAGACCGCGGCGTTCGCGCGTCGCGTGACCGAGCGCGGCGGCACCGTCGGCGGCACCGCGGCCGAGATGACCGTCGATCTCGGCGAGATGACGACCGGCGAGCTCGTGCGAATCGCGCAAGAGTCGAACACCGTCATTCTCGAGCTCTTCCCTCTCTCCGCCAGCTTCGGCTGATACACTCGCGCCGATGGCCGATTCGTCCACGATCGAGAAGCCCGCGACGCAAACGCTCTCGCGCGCGCACACCGCGCCGATCGGCGGCGGTCGCCTCGGGATCTACACCACGCTCGGCGGGCTCACCGGCGCGGTCCCGTTGCCGTGGATCCCCGACGCGCTCGCGCGACGCGTCCGCGGCGCTCTCGTTCACGACATCGCCGCGCGCCACGGCCTCTCGCTCGCGCCCGACGCGCGCGACGTCTTCGCCGAGCCGTCGGGCGTCGAAGGACCGCGCGGCATCGTGCGGCAAGCCGCGCGCTTCATCGTGATGAAGCTCCTCGCGCGCGTCGGCCCCGTCGCGCTCCTCACGCCCGCGCGCGACGCGCTCGGCACGTACGTCCTCGGTCACCTCTTCAACCGCTACGTCGAGCTCTCGCGCACCGACCGCGCCGTTCGCATCGACGTCGAAGAGGCGCGCCGCGTTCGGCAAGCGATCGATCGCGCGATCGTGCACGCCTTTACCGCCGCGCCGAAGCCCGACGAGCTCGCGACCGCGCCCGAAGAGCTCCGCGACTCGTCGACGAAGCTCCTCGACGGCATCCTCCAGACCGTCGCCGGCCTCCCCGAGCTCTTGGTACGACGCCTCGAAGCGGCGTTCGACGAGCTCTTGCCGAATCACTCGTCGAAGGGCGCCTGAGCGAAGAGACGATGATGGACGAGCGAAAGGCCGTCGCGAAGGCGCGGCGCATCGTCGTGAAGATCGGCTCGCGCACGCTCGCGGGAGATCGCTCCGTCTACGATCGACTCGCCGATTCGGTCGCGCGCGCGCACGCGGCGGATCGCGCGGTCGCGATCGTGTCGAGCGGCGCGATCGCGCTCGGGACGAAGAAGCTCGGATTCGCGTCGCGACCGAAGGAGATGGCGAAGCTGCAAGCGGCGGCGGCGGCGGGGCAGAGCTTGCTGATGCGTGCGTACGAGGAGGCGTTCGCGGCGCGCGGGCTCGTCGTCGGTCAGGTGCTGCTCACGCACGCGGATCTCGCGGATCGAACGCGCGCGAACAACGCACGCGCGGCGCTCGGCGCGCTCCTCGACGCCGGCGCGGTGCCCATCTTGAACGAGAACGACTCGGTCGCGGTCGAAGAGATCAAATTCGGCGACAACGATCAGCTCGCGGCGATGGTCGCACCGCTCGTCGACGCGGATCTCCTCGTGCTCCTCTCGGACGTCGAGGGTTTGCTCGACGCGTCCGGCAAGCGCGTCCCGATCGTGCGCGACTCGACGACCGAAGCGCTCCCTCTCGTGCGACGCAACGTGACCGGCGCGGCCGCCGGCGTCGGAAGCGGCGGGATGGAGAGCAAGATCGAAGCGGCGCGGCGCGCGGCGCTCGCGGGGGCGAACGTCGTCGTCGCGGACGCGCGCGGCGACTCGACGCTCGACGACGTGCTCGCGGGCAAAGACGTCGGCACGCTGTTCGTGGCCGCGCGCGATCGCATGAGCGCGAAGAAATCGTGGATCGCCTTCACGCTGCGCCCGCGCGGCGACATCGTCCTCGATCGCGGCGCCGCCGACGCCGTGCGCGCAAAGGGAAAGAGCGTCCTCGCGATCGGCGTGCGCGGCGTGCGCGGCGATTTCCGCGCGGGCGACGCCGTGCGCATCGTCGATCCCGACGGCGTCGAGCTCGGCCGAGGTCTCGCGCGATGCGGCGCGGCCGACGCGGCGCTCGTCGCAGGCAAAGGCAAAGACGATTTGGTCGGCGCGCTCGCGGATCTCGCCGTGCTCGTGCACCGCGACGATCTCGTCGTCGTCACGCGCGGCTGACGGCTCGTCCCGTTCGCGACCGCGCACCCTGGCCAACCGCGCAGACCGACGCTATGCCACGGTCCATGCAAACCCAATCCGTCGCCAAAAAACCCGCCGCGTCCGAGTCGCCGATCGAGATCGTCCAGTCGTTCTTGCGCGCGCTCGAAGCCAAAGATCTCGATCGCGCCGCCGGCTACATGGCCGACGACATCGTCTATCAAAACGTCCCGCTCCCCGCTGATCGCGGCAAGCCGGCGGTACTCAAGACGCTCAAGTCGTTTCAGCGCCTCGTGACGAGCTTCGAAGTTCGCATGAAGAACATCGCCGAGAAGGACGGAACCGTCCTCACCGAGCGCGTCGACATCCTCAGCGGCCCCTTCGTCTACCTCGACATCTGGGTCTGCGGCACCTTCGAAACCAAGGACGGCAAGATCACGCTATGGCGCGACTACTTCGATCTCGCCGAGTGCACCGCGAAGCTCTTCACCGGCAAGGTGCGGCAGCTCCTCGGTCGTACGCGCTGATCACCAGACTTCGCACTTGTTCGCGCGGACCATCTTGCTCCCCGCTTTGCACGAGAACGCGGTGGCGAACTCGGGCAAGTTGGAGAGCGGGCCGTTGACGCGGAAGTTCGCCGGCGAGTGCGGGTTGGTCGCGACGAGCGTCTGCAAGAACTCGGGCCGCATGTTGTCGCACCACGACTGCGCGTACCCGAGGAAGAACTGCTGGTCCTCGGTCACCGTGTAGTTTTGCGTCGCCGGGCTGTCCCTCTGCATTTTCTTGAACGCGGCGAACGCGATCTTCAGGCCGCCCAGGTCCGCGATGTTTTCGCCGAGCGTGAGCTTGCCGTTGACGTGCGCGTCCTCGACCGCGACGTATCCGTCGAACTGCGCGACGACGCACTTCGCGCGCTCGTCGAAGTCGGCGCCGACCTTTGGTGACCACCAGTCGCTCAGGTTGCCGACCGCGTCGAACTGCCGCCCTTCGTCGTCGAAGCCGTGCGTGATCTCGTGGCCGATGACCATCCCGATGGCGCCAAAGTTCATCCCGCGCGTCTGCGCGTTGCCGTACATCGGCGGCTGCAGAATTCCCGCCGGGAACACGATCTCGTTCAGCGTCGGCTCGTAGTAAGCGTTCACCGTCGGCGGCGTCATCTGCCACTCGTCGCGATCGACCGGTTTACCAATCTTGTCGAGGTGACGCTTCGTCTCGAACGCACTCGCCTTCGCGCGGTTCGCCCAATAACTCGAGCGATCGACCGCGAGCCCGTCGTAGCTGCGCCACTTGTCCGGAAACGCGATCTTGTTCCGAATCTTCCCGAGCTTCTCGATCGCCTTGGTGCGCGTCGGATCGTCCATCCACGCCAGCTTCTCGAGGTTCGCCTTCATCGACGCCTCGAGCGCGTCGACCATCGTGCGCACCGCGACCTTGCCTTCGTTGCCGAGCGTCTGCTTCACGAACGGCTGCGCGAGCGCCTCGCCCATCGCGCCGTCGACCGCACGCACGCAGCGCTTCCACCGCGGCGTCAGCTTCTTCATCCCGCGGAGCTTCTGCGCGTACGCGAAATCTTGATCGACGAACTTCTGCGAGAGCGACGGCGCCGCGCGACGCACGAGGTGCCATCGCAAGTACGTCTTCCAGTCGGCGATCGACACGCTCTTCGCCATGTCGTTCATCGCCTTCACGAAGTCCGGCTGCGCGACGTTCAGCGTCGCCATCTCCGGCGTGCCCATCTCCGCGAAGTACGCATCCCAATCGAGACGCGGCGCGAGGTCCTTCAACATCTTCTTGTCGAACCGGTGATAAATCTTCGTCGGCTCGCGAAGCTCGACGTTCGTCATCGACGCGTGTGCCAACTGCGTCTCGATCCGCATGACGACCTTCGCGTGCGTCTTCGCCTGCACGGTCTTGTCGCCCGCGAGCTCGAACATCGCCGCGACGTGCCCTTCGTAGAACTCGCGGATCTCCTGCTTCTTCGTCTTCTTCGGCTTCGCGGTCTCCGGGTTCGTGTCCTTCTTGTGCCGCTTGCCGTCGCCCTCCGGCTTCGGCGGCGGCGGATCGATGTAGTAGTCGCGATCCGGCATCCCGAGCCCGCTCTGAAAGACGACGCCGATGACTTGCGTCGCGTCCTTCACGTCGACTTGCGAATCGAAATCGAACATCACCCCCGAGCCGAGCTGATGCAGATGCGCGACCGCCTTCACCAGCGTCTTCAGATCCTTCACGCCGTCGATGCGCGCGAGCTCGTCCTTCAAGTCGGCGGTGCCGCGCTTGTCGATCCCGGCCTCGTCGGTGCACGACGCGTAGTAGTCGCCGAGCTGCTTCGCGTACGGATCGTCGCCGCCTTGCCCGGCCGCGTCCTTCTCGAGGATCGCCTTGAGCGTCGCCTCGTTCTTCTCGTGGATGACGCTGAAGCTGCGCGCCCACGCGGCCTCGTCTTCCGGGATGGGCGTCGACTTGAGCCACGTGCCGCACGCGTATTGGTAGAAGTCGTCGCAAGGCTCTACGCTCTTGTCGAGGATCGACTCGTCGATGCTCGCGACCGGCGGACCGGACGGCGTCGGCGTGCCCAAAGAACCCCCGCTCGTCGATGCGCTCGGGTTCGGCGTCGGCAGCTTGGGTCCGGGCTGCGCGTCGGGGCCGCACGCGGCGAGGAGAGCGATCGAAGGAACCGCAGCGAGGAGGAGGCGATGACGAAGGCGCATGTGCCGCGCTTTTTGCCGCAATTCTGGCCGCGCGTCACCAGGACAATGGTGCGACGCGCTTGAATTTCGGCCGGGACGAGACTATTCGGGCGCTTCTAAGGAGGCACTACATGCACTTTGCAAGGAAGATTGGGCCGTACGTCGCGGTGGGGAGCTTCATCGCGGCGGGCGCGTGCGTGGGCGGTGCTCCGGCGCCGGTCACCACGGCATCGACCGCAACGGCGACCGCGACCGACACAGCGACGGCGACCGCGACTGCGACCGACACGGCAACCGCGACGGCGACGGCGACCGCGACCGCGACGGCGACCGCGACGGCGAGCGCAGCTCCGACATCGACGATGCCTGCGTACCAGGAGATCGAGCCGACGAAAGAGAAGCCGAAGAAGGCGAAGAGCGCGATCGGGCTCGGGAAGCCGAAGGGCCTCAAGGGCGGCGCGTTCGAAGCGTACTGGGTCTGGTTCGACAGCGCGGGGGCGTGGCGCCTTCGCACGACGACGCACGATGCGATGCACCACTTCCAGGGCGCGATCGTCTCGGAGGACGGATCGATCTCCGACGTCAAGCCGACGCGCCTCGAGTGGAACGATCGCCTGAAGGTGACGAAGGACTCGATCGGCTTCGACTTCCACACCAAGGGGCACGAGGACGGCTTCGACTTCAGCGCGCCCGAGGATCGTTGCGTGCGCTTCTATCTTCTCATCGACGGCAAGCCGCACACAGATCGCGTCAACATCGGCAAGAACGACGCGCACCCGCCGCACTGGCACTTCCAGCTTTGTAAGTGACCGCTCACCGCCGTCGATAGACGAGCACGCCGTCGATCTCGCGATCGATGACGAAGCTCTCGTCGACGGCGGCTTTCAGCTCCTTGCGGTAGACGCTGACCTCGGTCACGCCTTCGATTCGATCCGGAGGCGGATCGAGGATTTCGCGCCCGTGGACGAACCAGCGCACTTCCTTTCGTGCGAGATCGGTTCGCCACGCGTCGAGCGGGAATTTCCCGGTTCGAACGAGATAGGCGTTTTGCCAGGCCGGGATGATGACGCGGCCGTCGAGCTCGAGCTCGATGCGAACGTCCGACGCGACGACGACCTCGCCGCGATCGAGTGGGCACGCGCGGCGAAGATCTTCGATGAGCTTCTTGGTGTGCGCGTAGTCGGAAGGCGCGCGCGCGAACGCGGGGAGGCTCGACGCGGCGACGCCGATGCCGAGGGCGACGCCCGCCCACGCGAGAACGCTCGATGCGCGCGTCGCTCGTGATGCGGGCATCGTCCCGAGCGCGACGAGCGCGGCCATCGTCGGCTCGAGCCAGTAGTGCGTGCCGCTCCCGTGCTTCGCCATCGAGAAGGTCGACCACGCGATGCTGGTCGCGAGCGGTAACGTCGCAACGAGCGGTGTCTTGCGACGAATCGCGACGACGAGGACGATCGCGTGCGGGGCGCCGAGGAACATCGCGCGGCTCCCGAACTCTTGCAGCCATCGCTCGCCGCTGATCGTCTGTCCGGTCGCGCGCACGATGTGCTGGAGCCACGCGCCATGGCTCCACACATGGAAGAGCGGAAGGAGCACCGCGGCGACGGCGACGCCGCCGAGCAACGGGACGAGGAGATGGCGCGTGCTCTTGCGACGAACGATCGCGTGCGCGACGAGCGCGCCGAACGCGATGCCGAGGACGCTCGGCTTCACGAGCGGCGCTGTCGCGAGAAGCGCCGTCGCGAGCGGATCGAGGGCTCCCTTGCGGTTCATGCGCATGAGACCGAACGCGGCGAGCGCGACCGCCGGCATGTCGGCGCACGCGAGACCGGTCTCGCGCACGAGGAGCTCGAGCCCGAGCGCGAGGCACGCGCCCGTCGCGACGGTCAGGCGATTTTCAGGCTTGGCCGCGCGCACGACGAGTGTGAGCGTCAGCACCATCAGCGCCGAGTTGAAGACGCGCCCGACCGTGCACATTCCGAAGAGCGTCGACGGCGACAGCGTCGCGAGGAGCCACGGCCACGCCGGCGTGTAGAGCACGTAGTAACGCGACGGAGGCGCGCCGGCCTCCCAAGCGCCGACGAACGGATCCGTATAGAGCGGCCAGCCTCTTTGAATCCGCGACGCCTGAAACACCATCTCCGCTTCGACGGCGCCGTACGGACGCGTCGTCGCGGCGTACGCGAGAAACACGACGCCGCACGCTGCACAGACGATCGCGATGACGAACGCGATCCGTCTCGGATCGACCTTGGCGAGCGTCACGGCGTCGTCGGAGGCCCCTCGGGTTGCCCGCGATCCGTCGGCGCGCTGTTCAAGAGGATGGGCGTCGAATCACGCGCGCCGACGGCCGATGCTTGCGTGAGGATGTCCGGCGACATCGCGACGTCGAGCGGTTTGCCGCTGATCGATCCGTGGCATTGACCGCAGAAGCCGTTGAAGAAATCGCGGCGGAACGATTGCCGTGTGTACTCGCCGGGAGCAAACGACATGGTCTCGCGCTGCCATCGCGGCAGCTTGAGCGCCGCGGACATCTTCGTGTCGGGCAGACGAAGCACGAACGGCACGCCGCCCGGCACTTGGAAGCGCGTCGATCCGTCGGAGCCGACCGGGACTCGTCCGATGAGGCGTCGGCGTACATACACTTGCCCGAAATCGTCCTTCACGACGTTCGCGCCGCCTGCCGCGAAGGTCGTCACGTCGGACGTCGGCGGCAGCTCTTCGTAGATCCCGAACGAGCTGATCTCCGGATCGATCGCGCGCCCGGTCGGCGTGTTCTGGAAGAGGAGCGACGCGAGGACCGGGAAGTCGAGCACGGTGATGTCGGCCTCGGTGTGCCCGCCGAGGATCGACACGCTGCCGTTCGGCTCGTCGAGTCGCGACTGGAAGAGCTCGCGCGTCGCCCGCTGGTAAACGGCGACCGCTTCGATCTCGGCCGTGCCTGCGCCGGTGATGATCGCCGTCTTCTGTCCGGTCGAAGGATCCATGACGAAGACGTCGAAGTCGCCGGCAGCGGTGCCGAAGCTGACGAGGAGCTTTCCGTTCGGGAGTGGCGCGGGCGAGACGTAGACGCCCATCGCGCTCGCGTCCGGGAAGCGGAGCGAGTGGAGGAAGAACGCGCCCTCGGGGGACGTCGGTGAATTCGGATCGATGACCGTGTTGTCGACGACGTAGTCGGCGGGCGACTTGCTCGTGAAGTCGATGCCGAGCGATCGATTGAAGATGCCGAGGTTGCCCGCGCCGTGCGCTGCGTCCCTCGCGCTGAAGATCGCGGCGAAGTTCTTGTCGCCGAGCTCGACGACCTGCACGGCCTGCTGATAACCAATCGTCGCGCGCTGCGCGTAGAGCGGATGGTAGTCGGCGCCGTCGAGGTTCACGCGACGGAGCGCGAGCTGCGCAAACCCGGGCTCGCGTTTTTCGTGCGTGTAGATGACGCGACCGTCGCTCATGAAGCTGGGCTGTCGCTCCATATTGAGGTGATACGAGAGCTGGTGAATCTTGCCCGGTCCGTCCCAGACGTAGAGGTTCGCGTTCGGCTTCGTCGGATCTGCGGGGGTGCGCTGCGGCCCGTCGTAGCCGTACGCCGCGCCGCTCGTGTTGCCGCGCGTCGACGCGAAGACGACGTGAACGACGCCGGCCGGATCGGGCGGGCTGTACGCCGGATCGAAGTTGTGGACGAGCAGCCCGTTGCCCATCATCGCGCCGCCGTTGATGTCGGCGTGCTTCGCGCACCCGGTGCCGTCGGCGTTCATCTCGTAGACTTGGAGCGGCTCGGCGGCGCTGGATCGCGCGGCGAACGCGATCTTCTTTCCGTCCCACGACACGTTCGGTCGCTTGATGTCCGCGCTCGCGACGGTGAGCCCGCACCCTGCGGTGAGCGACGTGTCCGCCCCCGCGACGACGTTCCCCATCGCGTCGAGCGTCGCGCCGATGCGCCGGAGATCCGCGCCGCCGACGTACACGTCGAAGTCTTGCGGTCCGTCGCGTCCGGTCGCGATCGGCCTGCGCACGTAGACGATCGCGCTCAGCGCCGAGAGCTTGCGCGCGTCGCGCTCGATCCGCAGCCACTCGCGGAGGACGCAGTACGTCTCCATCGTGTCGACGTCGCCGTTGGCGTAGTCGTACGGTGGCATCTTCGCGTCGCACAGCGCTCCCGCCGCGATCACTCCGGGAAAATCTTCGAGGAGTGGACCGCCGCGGTGCGCGATGCCCGTCGACCCGTTGAAGATCTCGGGCCGATAGAGGTTCTTGCGGACGAGGCGGCTCGCGTTGATGTCGTCGCTCTCGAGGTCCATCTGCGCGAGCGAGAGGTTGTAGTTCTTGCGCGTGGCCGACAGCGAAAAGCTGCCGCCGGATCCGCCGCGAAGACGGTAGTCGTGAAACATCGCCGCCGAGTGGCACTGCACCATCATGCAGCCCTTCTTCACGAGGAGCGGCTGCACCTTGTGCGTGAAGAACGCGAGGCCCGGATCGATCATCCCGACCTGCGGCGGTCCGTGTTCTTTCGCCCACGCGACGAGGCCTTGGTATCCGTCGTCGGTCGTCGACGTGAAGATCGGACCGCCCTCGTGGAACGCGCCGCCTTGCGCGGGTGCGAGCGGACGCCGCACGATCTCGCTCAGCTCGGGCGTCGCCGCAAGGTACTCGCTCGCGACGAAGTAGTTCCACCGGACCTGCTCCGCCGTGATGCCGCACGTGAGCTGAAGATCGTTCGTCGACGAACCGTGGCAGTTGCCCGCCGCGCACGTGAGGCCGAGCGTCGGGTTCACGCGATCCTTGAACGTGTTGAAGTCGGGCGTCGTCGGATCCTTCGTCGCGTCGAACCCCGCGACCCCGCCCGGAATGTCGCTCGAGCACGGGAGGCGCTGAAGATTCGACGGTGGCGCGCCACCGTTGTTCTCGGTCGCGCCGTTCGCGATCCAACGCCGCAGCGTCTGGTAACCGCTCGCCGTCGGATCGAGGATCGGTCCGCCCGCGTGCTTGATGTCGGTCTTGATGGTGATCTTCTGACCGTCGAACGTCTGCACTTGGATCTGCTGCGGCGGCACGTTCTTCACGAGCATCGCCGGCTGGCCGTACGGGCCGTAGTCGAGGAGCAGATCGCGTCGATGATTGATCCCGTCGAACGACGCGACGTCGAGGTTCCCGAACGCGTTCCCCTTTTCGTCGGCGACGTGGCAGCCCGCGCCGGTGTTGGTGCGGACGCACGACGTCGAGAGAATCGGCGCGATCGATCGCGAGAAATACGAAGAGCCCTGCGGCTCCTTCGTCTCGCATCCGGTGGGCGAGAGACCCATCGCCAGGCAACCGACGAACGTCCCGACGACGAGAAGGGAAGAAGCTCGCATCGACTCATTCTAGCGCGCAGAGCGCGCGCAGCGGACGTTCTCTACAAGGCGCGCTCTCAGAGACTGCGCAGCGCGATCTTCGCCATGTCGCGCACGAGCGAGCTCGCGTCGGTGTCGGCGATCGCTTGCAGTGGAACGCGCGTCGATGCGTCGCGGAATGCGCCGAGCGCGTGGCACGCGGCCGCGCGAACGGTCGCGTCCGGATCATTCTTCGCGAGCGAGAGGACGCTGGCGACGCTGTCCTTCGCGTGCATCGCGTCGAGCAGCTCGAGCGCACGGCGTCGCACGGACGCGTCGCCGTCGCCGGTGAGCGCGGCGATGCTCGCCACGCCGGTGAACGAGTTGATGCGTCCGGCCGAGCCGAGCGCCGCTACCTTGACCCGCCCGTCGGAGTCGCTCATCGCCTTCGCGAGCGCGCCACCGCCGTCGTCGTTGAGTCGGCCGAGCGCGGTCGCCGCAGCGGCGCGCACCATCGGATCGGTGTCCGTCGTCGTCGCCTTCGCGCACGCGGCGATGCCGGGCGTCGCGAGAAATTCGCCGATCGCGTACGCCGCGTACGCGCGCTTGAGCGGACTCGCGTCGCTCGCCAACGTCCCAAGCGTGCGCTCGTACACTTCGCCCGATCCGAAGACGCCGAGCATCCGGCGACGCAGCCACCACGCCGCGATCTCGCGCGTCCGCGAGTTGCCGTCGTAGAGGAGCGGCTCGATCGACGGAATGCAGTCGAGGCACTCGACCTTCTCTCCGTGCTCGAGCGCTTCCCAGATCAACATCGGAGCACCGTTCGCCGCGGCCGCCTTGATGTGATCGCCCGACGACACGAACTCGATCTGGTCGTCGGGAATCTGCTTACCGTAGATCCCACGGACCGCGTTGTTGTCGCTTCGCGCGTCGCCGGCGGACACGAGGCCCGCGGCCGTGACGAAGATACCGAGTGCGAACGCCTTTAGATTAATCGCTCTCATGGCTTCTTCTCCACGCCTTCAGTTGTACTTCTGCCCGGCGACCGGGTCGTTGTTGAACGGCACGAATCCGGTGTTCTGGCGTGCGTAGAACTGCCCGCCGAGATCGATCGGAATGATGAGGGTGCGGCGCTCTTCGTCCGTCAACGTCACGCCCTTGTCGTCCGGGTGCATCGCGTGCGAGCCGATGTCCCAGGCGTACGTTCCGTCCGCCGCCTTGATGTTGAGCTTCTCGGGGAGCGCCGAGCCGCGCGCGTTGGTCGGGATACCCCACTTCGGCGGGAGCTTGCCGGTGACCTTCGTGTTGCCCATGCCCATCTCCATCGCCGCCGGATAGAAGATCGACACGTACGAAGCAGGCCACGCTTTGACCTGACGATCGTAATAGACGGTGACCGGCGTATCCGAGAGATCGAGGTACGGAATGTTGTACGTCGTCGCCACGCCGCTGACCGGATCCGTCCGCGTGAGTTGGTAGTACGTCGTCGTCGTCGAGTTGTGGCACTGCGCGCACTTCGCCGTGAGGATCGGTTGCACGCGCGTGTCCCAGCCGTACTCGCCGTCCTTCACGCGCACGTCGATCGCCTGGAGGAACGGCGTCGCCTTGTTCTGCTCGGCGACCGTCGGATTCTGACCGAAGCGCGGCACGCCCTGACCGGTGCGGCTCTCGTGGCAGCCGACGCAGCGGCGATCCTCGCCGGGCATTCCTTGCATCCAGAGTCCTTGCGATCGAATCGACAATCCGAACTTGTCGATCGGCTGCAAGTGGACCGGGATGTACGCGGGGATGTCGGCGAGCCAGCTGCCGTCGTTGTAGACCTTCGCTTCGCCGAGAATGGCCGCGCCCTCGTGCATCGTGAGGCCGAACATCGTGACGCCCTTCGCCGCTTCGCTCGAGAAGCCCTCGATGACGCGGACCGCGACGGCGCCCTGCTTCAGCGCGTCGCCGAGCGGCGTCGCCTTGAACTGCGCGCCGTCGACCGTCTCTTTGAGGCTCGTGTTCGACACGTCGATCGATCCGATGCGCGTCGGCTGCGTCGCGTCGGGCGCGCGCTGGAGATCACCGATGACCGGCGGCTCTTTGCGCGGCGCGACGGCGAGCGCGTTGAGCTCCCACGTCGTGCGATCGTTGTAGATGAGCTGGTTTTTCCCGGTGCTCGGGTCGTAGACGTAGACGCCGAAGTCCGGCGGCGTGATCGACTGCTCGGAGAGATCGTTGACCGGACCGTCGGCCCACGACGTCAGGATGCGCCCGTCCCCGAGCGAGCTCGGCTCGCGGTAACGACCGACCGGCGACGGCCCGTTCCCCGTCGGAACGTCCGGCGTGAGAATGTTGTATTGTACATTCTCTTCGTCGATGCACGCATGCCCGGTCTGGTCCGCGTGCGCGTCCATGCACACCGGGTCCGCCGCGTTGCGCGCGTCGATCTGAATCAGCGCGCCCGCGTGGATCGTGCGGCTGCGCGTCGTCGCGATGCCGACCATGACGTTCGGCGTGCCCGTCTCGCGAACCGAGAAGAGCGCGTTCGAGGGCTTGCCGTGCTGGCCGCTGACCGCGAGCATCTGCGTGCCGTCCGGGTTCGCCGTGAAGATCTTCACGTCGTTGACGCCGCCGAGGTGCTCCCAGCGCGAGTACCCGATGCGACCGTCCGCGCGAAGGAACGGCGCGACCGTGTGCGAGAGGTTCTGCGAGAAGAGGTGACGATCCGCGTCGCCGCCGTCGACCGAGATCGTCGCGAGCTGCGTGACGACGCGACCATGCTCGTACTCGTCGGCGCGCGTCCCCATCGCCGTGTACATCTGGTTCGTCACGAAGACGATGCGCCCGCCCGGCAAGTACACCGGGTTGATGTCGTCGTAGTCGCCCGCCGTCTTCTGGTGAACTTCGTATTTGCCGTCGCCGCCCGCAGAGAGCTGCACCGTATAGATGTGGTAGTGGTCGCTCCCGCTCGTCTTCATCGAGAAGACGACTTGCTGCGCGTCGAACGAAACATCCGCGCCGTTGAAGTCGGCTTGCGGGAAGTCCGCCGTCAGGTTGTGCAGCGTCCCGTCGGGGCGCGCGGGCGCGAGCAAGTTGAGGCTGCCGCCCGGAACGTAGCGCTCGTAGTCGAGCACTTGTCCGTTGCCGCCCGCGACGTCGACCTGCGTTGCGCCTTGCGGGTCGGTCGTCGTGTGCTGCCGCTTGATGAAGATGATCGACGAGACGCCGATTCCCGTGTCCTCGCTGGCGGACTTGCCGCACGCGCCGCCGAACGAAACGGAGGCGACGAGGAGGGCGAGAGCAGAGAGGGTGGTGATACGTTTCATGGCGGCACCAGGCGCGCGGGGGTGGAAACGACTCCGCGCTTGGACGGATAGAGCAGGAAGCGCGCCACGCACGGCACGTCTTGTTTCTAGCTGGATCCGACGCTTCGGCGGCGCTCCGGAATGGGCCGCAGGCCCGACCGATGGGGGGCGATCACCCCGCGGTGTTGAGGGTGGTAAGAATCGGTACCATCGGGCGATGACGAGCCGCTCCGCGCGCGCGATCTTCGCTGTCATCGCGCTGTCGTCTGCGTGTGCGGCGCCGCGTGTCGTCGAGTCGACCGCGTACGTCGCGCCGACGGCCGCCGAGCCGATGAGCGATCCGGAGGAGTACCACGCTCGAAAAATTTCGATCGAGGCCGGGCAGGATTACTTCATGCGCTTCGGCGTTGGCGATCCGTACTCGACGGGGATCGCGTATCCGATTTTTCTCGCGCTCATGGACGCGTTTCCCCAAGAGCTCGGACGCGACTGGCGCGAGTTTTCCGCGAAGCTCGGCTTCATCGCGGCGAGCGATCCGAAAACGCCGCCGACGGGATTTCATCTCACGACGGATCCGAACACGCGCGTTCCGTTCGTCGTGATGAACTGCCAGCTCTGTCACGCCGACGTGCTCAAGCTTCCAGCGGGCGACACGATCGTTCCCGGGATCGGGAGCAAGCGCGTGCGCGTTCACGCGTACGACGCGGCGCTCACGCGCATCGCGCTCGATCCCGAGCTGACGCTGGAGCGGCTCGACGATCTCGCGACGAAGGCGGCGACCGCGCGCGGCGTGACGTGGCCGTACGAGATGCGCAGGCCGATCCTCGTCGCGACGTTGAAGGAATGGAAGCGACGCGCGACGCTGCGATCGGCCGACACGAAGAAGCTCGAACGCGCGCTCCCGGGGCGCGTCGCGACGATCGAGAGCTTCATGATGGCGCTCAACATGCAGCGCGGAACGCACCTCGGACTCCCGGAAAAACCAGGGTGGACGAAGATCCCGGACGTGCGTGGTTTTCGGTACCGCGAGACGTTGAGCTACGACGCGGTCGGCACGGGCGCGCCGAGCGCGCTCGCGGCCGAAGCGGACTTCGCGTTCGGCGCGCGTCCCGTTTGGTACGACACGCATCGCCACATCGGGACGAGCCTCTATCTGTTTCTGCGCGCGTTCGATCGCAAGCTGCCGTATCCGGGAAATCTGGATCGCGATCTCGCGGCGCGCGGCAAGACCGTCTTCGACTCGCGATGCGCGGGATGCCACGGGACGTATTCGGGCGACGCGGGCAACCAGCGCGCGGCGTACCAAGAGCGCGTCGTGCCGCTCGCGATGATCGGCACGGACGACGCGCGTCTTCGCGCCGTGACGCCCGAGCTCGTCGACGCGGCGAACGCGGTGCCGATCACGAAAGGGCTCACGCACGTCGAAGCGACGAACGGGTACGTGCCGCCGGTGCTGATCGATCTGTGGGCGCGCGGTCTGTACGGACACGCGGGGCAATGGCCGACGCTCGACGTGCTCGCGATGAAACCCGAAGAGCGTCCGCGACTCTTCATCGTGGCGAGCGACGCGCCGTACGATCTCGATCGCATCGGATCGCGTTGGCGCGCGACGTCGCCGCAAGACGGCGCGCCGCTCGCGCCGGGCGAATACGTGTGGGACGCGAACGCTCCGGGGTGCGGCGTGGGAGGTCATCCGTTCTTGAGCGATCTGCCGCCGAGCGACCGTCGCGCGGTGCTCGAGTACGCGAAGACGTTGTAGACGGCCCGCTTGATGTAAGGTTGCGCCGAAACTCCCCGTTGACCGTCTGATGTTCGGGGGTTCACATGTGCCCCTGGGAGGCCACTGACTATGCTCATTCGTAAGCTTTCGCCCAAGCACGCTGTCTTCATTGCCGTAGGAGCACTCGCGATCGCGCCGCTCGTTGTCGCGTGCGGCAGCAAGGATCCGCCGCCCAACAATCCCAACATGGCGGGAGGAGGCCAGTGCCCGCCGAACGCTGCGCCTGGTTATCCCGGTTGTCCTCCGGGAGGTGGCGCTGCGATGCCGCCTGGTGGCGGCACGGTTCCTCCGCCGGCGACCGGGCCCGCAACGGCTCCGCCGCCCGCGACGGCTCCGCCGACCGCACCGCCCGCGACCGCACCGGCGCTCGCCGGCGATGCGACGGATCTCGCGATCAAAGCGGCCGCGGCGCAGTGGGCGCCCGGCATGCAGCCCGAAGGCGCACGCGCGAACGTGCAGGTGGTCGAGGGGAAAGACAACTCGATCTCGATGACCCTGCAGGGCGGCAAGTGCTACGCGATCATCGCGCTCGGAGCGACGGGCGGAGTGATGGGTGTCGACCTCCAAGTCATGCTTCCGCTCATCACGGCGCCTGCCGCGAGCGACACGTCCGCGATGGGCGTCGCCGTCGCAGGCAAAGGCGCGAACGCGATTTGCCCGCTCACGCCGCTGCCGATTCCGTACACGGTCCGCGTCATCGCGCGCAAAGGCTCGGGCACGGTCGGCGTTCAGCTCTATTCGCAGATCAAGTGAACACGGCGGGCTGGCCGTGGTGCCAGCCACCGCTGCGGTAACTTTGAATCAGACTTCGCTGTAACGATCACTGTCGCATGGAAGATGTGGCGCGTGCCTGGGGCGCGCCGCATACCTCGCTTCGGTCGTCGTGAATCGCAGCGATCCCTCCCTATCCGGCGAAGACCTGACGCCAACCGTGGCTCGCGTGCCGAGCGCGTCGCGTGCTCCGAGCACCGCTGTGAACCTCGGCGCGCTCATCGGCGTGGACCGCGACGATGGCGCGCCGGCGAAAGCGAAGCGCGAGCCGCCGCCGTTGCGACCGCGCGTTCCGACACTGCAGTTCTACGGATCGCCTCCGGTGATCCGCACGAGGGCGGCGTCGCAGCCGCCGGGACTTCCGCAGCGCGCGATCAACGCGCCGAAAGCGCCGCTCCCTTCGCGTGCGCCGCGCGCGACGACGCGTCCGCCGCCGCTCCCGGCGCATGCGACGAACCGACCTGCGCCGCCGCTCCCGGCGCGTGCGACGACCCGACCGGTGCCGCCGCGCCCCGCGCGTGCGACGAACCGACCGCCGCTGCCGCCCGCGAAGAGCCCCGATACGATCGCGACACCGCCGAAGCCGCTCGAAGCGTTGATCGCCGCGGAGCTCTCGCGGATCGAAGCGATGCCGCACGCGGGGGCCGTCGAGCTCGAGCTCGACATCGAGCCGGAGACGACGCCCGTCCTCGACTCCGTCATGGACGTGAGCGCGTCGGATCTCGCGGAGATGAGCGCGGGGACGAACGTGTCGCGCGACGAACGATCGAACGACGCGCGTTCGGAGCGGCCGCCGCCGTTGTCGTCGTCGGGGCTCGTGCTTCCGTTCGCGCGATGGCGTCAGCGCGGGACGCTCGTCGCGGCGGCGAGCTTTGCAGCGGCGGCGATCGCGTCGCTTGCCGTGAATGTAGGCGTCGCGGTCTGCGTCGTCGATTCGTTCTCGCCGTCGACGCCGCCCGCGGCGCTCGCGATGGTGTCTCTCTCGGTGCGCGCCGGTGTGTCGTCGTCGGCGCGCTTTCCGAAGCCGCCGCCTCGCGTGTGCGAGGTCGCGGGCGCGTCGCGCGTCGTCGTGCGCCACGCCGTCGTCGCGGGTGGGATCGAATCGACCGTAGGGGACGGCCGCCTCGCGCTCGGCGTCATGACGTCGACGCGGGAGGGGCGCGCGCTCGAGATCGACGTCGCGACGCTGACGACGATCGCCAGCGCGCGGATCGGCGCAGCGTTTCCGCTTCGTCGCGTGGTGCCGTTGCTCCCGGCCGGTGACGTCGTCGACGCGGCGGGCGACGTGGGCGAAGGCGCGCGCACGGCGATCGATCCGCACGGAGCGATCACGCTCGCGCCCGCGCGCATCTGGAAGATCGGCGGCATGGCGCCGATCGACGCGGTGCGCGCGACGCCGCTCACGTCGATGAAGGGCTACGCGGTCGCGTTCCGTCGCGCGGGCGCGATCTGGCTCGGCGCGACCGGCGGCGACGACGCGCAGACGCCGTACGCTCCGCTCGTCCGTTTGTCCGAGCCGGGTCGCAAGGTCGGCGCGCCGTCGGTCGCGGTCAGCGGCGACGCCGTCGTCGCTGCGTGGGCGGAGCGCACGCCCGACACGCCGTGGCGCCTCAAGTGGACGCGATGGAAGCCGGGCCTCGCGCCCGAGAGCACGCACGACTTCGTGATCCCCGCGGGTGGTCTCGGCGAGCAAGTGATGTCGCCGAGCGTCGCGGGTCTCGGTGATGGCCGCGTCCTCCTCGCATGGACGGAAGGCCCGCCCGCGAATCGCCAAGTCCGCGTGCAGCTCATCGGCGTCGACGACGTCCCGACCGGAGACGCGTTCGCGGTGTCGGCCGACGGCGTGTTCTCGGGCCAAGAGCAAGTCGCGCTCGGCGCCGACGGACGCGGCGTCGTCGCATTCTTCGCGTCGCGCGACGGCGAGTTCGACGTCGTCGCCGTCCCCATCGCTTGCAAGCGGTAAAGCCTCTTCATCCCTCGCGCGCAAACACGAGCATCTCCCCCAACATGTCGTGATCGCGCGTCCCCGCCGCCTGCATCCCGAGCTTCTCGATCACGCGAAGCGACGCCACGTGCCAAGCGAACGTCGTCGCCTTCACGACGCGAACATCCGGCTGCGCGAGCGCCCACTCGACCGACGCGCGCGTCGCTTCCGTCGCGTACCCCATTCCCTGCGAGCCCTCCTCGACGCCATACGCGATCTCCACGACGCCGTCGTCGCCGGGCGCGCCGTGAAAGACGACGCTCCCGAGCACACGGCGCTCGCCGTCGCGCGACAACATCATCCTATCGCCCCACAGACGCCGCGCAGGATCGGCGCGAATGTTCTCGAGCGATGCGGTGAACGCGCGCTCGATCAGCGCTCGGTTCGGCCACGCAGGAGGCAGCCGCGCGTTCGCGATTCGCTCCGCGTCTTCGCGGCGACCGAGCATCACCGCTTCGACCATCGGAAGCGTGAACGGGACGAGCTCGAGGCGCGGCGTGACGAGGATCACTCGCCCAGCGTCACGCGAACGCGCGCGCTCGTAAAGCCTGCGCGTGCCTCGTGATTCACGGGGCCTCGCCCGCGTGCGGCGCGCGATCCAGAATGACGCATGCCGCACCGCGCAGCAGTGGCGCTCCTCGTCGTCGCGGTGGGAGCAAGCACGCCCGCGTGCGCCGCGACGCACGACGATCGCGCGGATCCGATGACGCCCGCCGCGATGGTCGGTCTCCCTTCGCCGATCCTCACGCCGCCGTCCTCACCGACCTCGAACGCGACGACGCTCGACGAAGCTGCGCCTCCGCTCGCCGCGAAACGCACGCACGTCATCTCCGATCCGCCTGCGCCGGCGCCCGCGTATCACGGACGCCGCATCGATCTCGACGTGAAAGGCGCCGACATCCACGACGTGCTTCGCCTCCTCGCCGACGTCGGGCGCGTGAACATCGTGGTCGCCGACGACGTGCAAGGCTCGGTCACGGTGCGGATGCGACAAGTGCCGTGGGATCAAGCGCTCGACGTGATCCTGCTTGCGAAAGGCTTCTTCTCGGAGCGCGAAGGCGACGTCATCCTCGTGACCGGCAAGCTGCGCTGACGGCCGCCCGTCGCGGCGCGTGGTGCGGCGCATCGCACGACGCGTGGTGCGCAAAGGTGCGCGCCCGCGACCTCCGCGACGTCCGCCATTGAGGTGACACATCGATAGACACATTCGTCTCGTCCAAGCTCGGCGAAGCACGTATCGTTTCGATCCATTCGTCGAAGGAGGATGTAGATGAATCAGCCCCCCGGTGGCGGCTACCCGCCTGGTCCCCCGTACCCCGGTCAGCCCGGCGCTCCGCCGCAAGGCTATCCGCAGCAACCGCAGCAGGGTTATCCGCAGCCGCAACAGGCGCAGCCCGCGCCCGTCGGTCAGCCTGGCGCGGCCAAGCCGTTCCAGGGGACGGCGCTCATGCCGGGCGCGCCGGCGATCCCGGGGATGATGAATCCCGTGCAACAGGCGCAAGCTCAGGCCGCCGCTGCACAACAAGCCGCGGCGGGGCAACAGATGCCGCCGCAGCAGCAATACGGAGGCGCACCGCCGACGTACGGCCAGGCGGCTGTACAGGGCGGATACGATCCGAACGCGCAGCCGCAGGGCGGATACCCGGGCGCGCAACCGCAGCAGCCGTACGGTCAGCCGCCGGGTGGCTATCCGGGCGCGCCGATGCAGCCGGGCGGTGCGCCGATGCAAGGGCAGCCGCAGCAACAGCAAGGCGTCGTGCCTCAGTTCGGCGTCGGCGGCTTCGGTCCCGGCGGCATGCCGCGTCTCAACATCAGCGGAGGGATGTCGCCCAGCAACTTGCTCGGCGCCGTCATCAGCGGCGAAGGCTTCGCGAAGCCGCGCCTCACGGGCGCGATGATGGTCGGATTGAGCTTCGCGTTCGGCATCGCGAACACGGTGCTCGTCCTCGTGCTCCACCGCTATTACATGTACCTGTACAGCGCGGGCGCGATCCTCGGTTGGGCGGGCATGTTCATGCTCATCACTGGCCAACCGAAGAAGCAGGAGAACGGGGCGAAGGCACCGACCTGGGCGCGCATCGGTCTCTACGTCTGCTTCGGCATCGGTGTCCTCGTCGGCATCGGGCTGAGCATCTTCAATTGGGAGGCGTTGCTCTTCAACGCTGCGGTGAACGGCGGCGAGTAGCCGCGCGCTGCGCGAGCTGTCGCGCGATCACACGTTCGTCGAATCCTCACGCGCCGAGCCGCCCCAGGGGAGGGCGGCGAGGAGCGTCTGCGCGTGCAACCGCACCGCGGGATCGAGGTTGCCTGCCTTCGCTCCACGCAGCGCCGACGCGAGCTCGAGCGCCGACGCGAACCTGTCCTCGGGATCCTTCGCGAGCGCGACGGCGAGGACGAGATCGACGTCGGGCGGGATCGTCGCGACGAGATCGCTCGGTCGCGGCGGGTTGCGGTACACGACTTGATAGAGACTCTGCGGTGTCTCGGGACCGGCGAACGCGGGCTCGCCGGTGAGCGCGCGGTAGATGACGACGCCGAACGAGAACACGTCGCTCCGGTGCGTCGCGTCGCGCCCCGCCGCCTGCTCGGGTGACATGTACCCGGGCGTGCCGACGATCTGATCCTGCGTGAGCGTCCCTTGCGATCCGAGGAGACGCGAGACGCCGAAGTCGAGGATCTTCCACAGCGGCGCGGCGCGCGTCTGCTGCGCAAGGAAGAGGTTCTGCGGCTTGAGATCGCGATGCACGATCCCAGCGAGTCGCGCGGCTTCGAGGCCGGCGGCGACTTGGTTCACGACGTCGACGACCTCGTCCATGTTGAATTGACCGCGCTGTCGGAGATGCCACGCGAGATCGTGGCCGCGGAGGAGCTCCATCGCGATGTACGGCGATTCGTCGGCGGTCTTTCCGACCTCGTAGATGGTGACGACGTTGGGCGCGCGAAGCTTCGACGCCGCTTCGCCTTCGCGGAAGAAGCGCGCGACGAGGTTCTGATCGTCGAGCATGCCGGGTTGAAGGAGCTTGATCGCCGCCTGCTCGCCGGTCGACGTGTCGGTCGCGCGGTAGACCTCGCCCATCGCGCCGGCGCCGATGAGATCGCTGAGGACGTACCTTCCGGCCATGACGCCGGTGTACGCGCCCGCGCGTCCGGCGCCGACGCGAAGGAGCTGATCGAGATCGCGGTTCGCGTCTTCGAGCTGCGCTTCGCGGCGCATCGACTCGCGCACGGCGAAGTTCGAACGCTCGATCGCGTCGACCGACGCGCGACGGCTGACGCGCGCCTGCACCATCGCGAGGAGATGCACGACCGGCACCGTCGCGATCATCGCGAGCGCGACGTCGCGCGGGACGTCGAGCGCGCGAAGGACGCCGGCGTCCGGCAAGTATCCGAAGAGGACCAAGAGCGCGATCGCGGCGTACGCGAGCGCCGCGACGATCGGCAGCGCAATCGCGACGACGCGATCGCCGCCGAGGGCGAAGAATCCGATGCCGAGCGTGACGAAGATCGGCGCCGGCGAGAAGACGCCGAGGTGATAGACGACGATCGCTGACGCGAGGGTGGCGACGCCGCCGAAGATTCGCGTGGCGCGTCGATTGAACCGGAGCGGATCGCGCGCGACGTACGCCGTCCACAATCCGGTGACGGCGAGCGCCGCGACCGCGAGCGTCGCCGTCGCGCGAAGCCACATCGCGCCGCCGAGCCACGGCGCGACGCCGAGCCCGACCACGCACAGCGCCGTCGCCGCTTGCGCGAACCCGCGCGCCCGCGTCGCTTCCTCGCGAAAGAGCGCGTGCGCCCCGGTCCGCACGACCGACATCGGTCCCGACACACCCTCGCGCGCCGCCGCGACCGCCGCCCAATTACCCGAAGCACCCAGATCCGCGACGCGCTCGCCGCGCGGAACGGTGACCGGCTCGGAGATGGCCGGCGTGATCAGCGGTGTCTTCTTTCCAGCCCCCACTACGTCCGATTGCTAGCACGCGCGTCGTGGGAGCGCCTATTTTGCCGGTCCGCGTCCGTCGCGGCGCCGTCGCCGCGCGAGCACGACGGCACCGAGTGCAGCGAGCGCGAGGCCTGCGCCGCCGGGCACAGGGGAGGTGGTTCCGAGCGCGGTGCACGCGCATCCGCTCGGCGTCGTGTTGAACGAGTCCGCGTTGTCTCCCGGCCCGCCCGCGCCCGCTTCGACGTCGGGCTGCGGTGGAGCCGCGTCACCGCGAGGCGGCGCGCTCGCGTCGTGCGATCCCGAGCCCGCGTCGTTCGTGCCGATCGATCCGGAGTCGGGATTCCCCGCGCCCGCGTCGGGGAGCGGCGGCTTCCCCGCGTCGCCGGGCGGCAGCGTTCCCGCGTCGGGCGGCGGCGGCGGTGGTTGGCCGCTACCGAGCACCACGCCGTTCGGTGTTCCGATCCCGGTCGGGCCGTCGTATCCCGCGATCGACGTGCAGAAGTAAGAAGGATTGCACGAGCCGTTGGTCCCCGACGTCACATCGAAGAACGCCGTCGGATGCGCGTACGGATATTCGTTGGTCGACGTTTGAAGATTGAGGAGCGTGAAGATGGCCGCGACGAGCGGCGAGCTCGCGCTCGTCCCGCCGATGACTTGCCATCCGCCGTCGTAGATGGCGACACCCGTCGCGGGATCGCCGACCGCCGAGACGTCCGCGACCATTCGCTTGGTGCAACCGGTGTCCGTCTGAAAACCCGGCTTCGTCACGTAGCGACTGCAGCCGCTTCCACCGGACCGCCACGCCTTCTCCGCCCAACCGCGCGTCGAGCTCGATCGCGTGAGCGACGTGCCGCCGACCGCGAGCACGTGCGCGCCCGACGCCGGAGCGCTCGCGCCGGCCGAGAACGAGCTGTCGCCCGAGCTCGCCGTAATGAGGATTCCCGGATGATTGTAGTACTGGGCGTCGTCCGCGACGGTGTTCGAGCTCTCACCACCGCCATAGCTATTGCTGATCGCCACCGCGCCCATTCGAGCCGCTGTATTCACGGCGGCACCGAGGTCGGCGTTGTTGGCAGAATTGGCCTCAACGAGGAGAATCTTGCAATCGGGACACACGGCACTGACCATTTGAATGTCGAGCGCGATCTCCCCTGCCCATCCCGAGTTCCCTTGCGGATAGCTTCCCTTCACTCCGTTTTGATTGACCTTGGTGAAGCAGCCATTCGCGGTCGTGCACGGCGGAAGTCCGTATTGCGATCGGTACGTGGCGAGGCCGCTCTCGGCGTTCGGCGCGTCGTACGCGTCGACGATCGCGACGATTCGCCCTGCGCCGCCGCTCGTCGGCAATCCGTACGCCGCGCGGAAGTCCGCCGGCCCGAGCCCCTGCGGCGCGTACGGCTGGTATTGGCCGGGCGGGATCATCACGCGCTTCGCGAAGCACCGCATCTGCCCCGGCGGAGCCTCGTCACAAAGATCCACCGTCGTCACCTGCGCGACCCCCGCGAATGCCGCGTCGTCGAGCTGCTGGTCCGTCGGCGGATTGCCACTTACATGACCCGCGACCGACCCGAGACCCGCTGCTGCCAAAAGAGCGATGGTCGACTTATGCCAACTACGAATGGAGAACATCGGAGCCTCCCTCTGCGTGGCTACGATGTCCGTACGTCGCGCGCCTCTCGCCGAGCAACGAAAAGCGCACGCGAAAAAGGTCGATACCACCGGCCGTGAAAAGTTGGCGGCGTACGACTCGCGATCTTTCGATGGGGCCGGAAGCTACGTGTAGGTTACGCGTCCTCAGTCATCGGGTTCTAAAACCACGCGGAGCGACACTCCGAACGAGCTCTGCTCGCTAACGGCGCCGACCGACGTCGGGAACGCGAGACCGAAGCGAACGTTTCTTCTGCCAATCGGCACGACGGCGAGCACTTCAGGCGCGACGGCGAACGGACTTCGCTGCGCCCAATCCGCGACGGCCTCGGAGCCGACATAGAAGACCGAGGAGCCGATCGCGATGCCGTAGAGAGCCGCCCAGCTCGTACGAACCGGCGCGTGCGCGCTCGGGCCTCCGCCCTCGACGAAGACCGCGGCCCGCAACGTGAAGGATCGAACGAGGAGGGCGCTCCGGACCCCCGCGGTGTACGGCAGCGCGGATTCGGTGAGATCCGCGAGCGCGAGTGAAGAGCCCTCGGGATGACGCGCGGAGCTCTCGGCCTGTAGGAAGAGCATCCGCTCGAAGTCTTGCAGGAACGCGTACGAGAGTGTCCCTCGCGCCGACAGCGCCGGATCCCGGAGTGATGCGCCGTTCATGGTCCCGCCGTAGCCGAGATCACCGCCGACGCCGAGCCGCCCGAACGGTCTCCACTCCGCTTCGAGCGTGCTGCGCCAAACGCCGTTCGCGTTGTTGCGCGCGTGCACCATCGTGTGCGTCGTATCGAGCTCGAGAGTTCCCGCTTCGCGCGACTCGATGTCGGTGATGTTCTCCTCGATCACCGGCTCGGCGAGCGGGACGTCCGCACGCGCCGCTGAGGCGAGCAAGGACAGACCGGACGAGACCACGACGAGGACGAGCGCTCGTCTACGCATCGCACCCGCAGTCGAGACAAGCCCGCACCGAGTCGGTTCCGCACGAACGGAGCAGCGCGTTTCGTAACGCTTCGCGCGCGCGATGGAGCCGCACCGCGGCGTTGTTCGCGGTGATCCCGAGCGCTGCGGCGCACTCTGCCAATGGTTGCTCGTCGACGTCGACACGGCGGATGATCTCCGCGTAGTCGGGCCGCAGCGACGCGAGCAGCGTGAGCGGGCAGCTGCAGACGTCAGGCGGCGGCTCCGAGCGCGGCTCTATCGCTTCGTCGATCGCGACGTTCGGCGTGCTGCGGCGCGCATGGTGGTCCGCGACCGCACGACGCAAGATTCGGAAGAACCACGGCACGACGAGCTCGGGCCGCTCCAGAGTCTCGGCCTTCAACGCGGCGCGCATCATGGCGATCTGAAGGATGTCCTCGGCGTCCGCGCCGACGCGTGCGCGCGCGAAATCGAGGAAGCGCGCCCGTTCCGGAGCGAGCACCTCGAGCACGCGGGCGGCCGCATCGGTCATCGTCGGCTCACTTCGATTGGCGCGCCGCGCATCCGCACGATGGTGGGCACGCGCAGTTCGGCCCGCAGGTGCACGTCTCCCCGCAGCAGCACTCACCGGGTTTCGGCGAAGCGTTCTGCTTGCATGTACAGCTCGGCCCGCAGCTCTTGCACTGGCACGCCTTTTCGTCAGCCATGGCGATCTCCTCTCATCAGGGAAGACGGGCGCGACGTTCGAAACATTACATCGCGCCCTCTACTATCGAGCAGACGCCCACCGCTAGATTCATTTCACCGCGCCGGTTACTGCCCCGACGTCTTCCGATCCACCACATCCACCAGCGCATCGAACGTATCCCGCATCGACCACGCCTGCGCGCTCGCCCCCTGCACGCCCGCCGCCTTCTTGCGCCCATCGGAGAGCACCTTCGCCGCGCCCTTGCACGTCGCGGGGAGCTTGCGTTCCAGATCCGCCGCCGCGCCTTCGTAGACGTGGAAGCACGCGGCGAAGTTACCGCCGTTGAACAGAGGAGCGCCGACGTCGATCGCGTCGCCGATCGCTTTCAAGATGAGCTGCATCGACTGCGGGTTGCATCCGGCCACCGTCGAGGTCGGCAGCTTGGGAATCTCGCGCCGTGCCGCGGGCTGCTGCGTCGGCTCGTTGTGCGGCGCGGTCGCCGCAGCGAACGCCTCGACCGAAATCGGATCCTGCTGGCGCATGAGCGCCTTTACGTAGTTCGACGGGACGCCGATGTTGATGTTCTGCCCGCCGTTGATGATCGCGGTCGCGACGCCGATGACCTCGCCGCGTTCGTTGAAGAGCGGGCCGCCCGACGAGCCCGGCGCGATCGGCGCCGAAATCTGCAGCACCTTGAGCTCTTCGTCGACCTCGCGCAGCGCGCTGATGAGGCCGTTCGACACGGTGTCCTCGAGACCGAGCGGGTGACCGATCGCCACGACGGGATCGCCCGGGCGCATCTTGTCGCTGTCGCCGAGCGTGATCGTCGGGAGGTTTTTCGCTTCGATCCGCATGATGACGAGATCGTGCTTGCGGCTTCCGCTCATGACCTCGACGACGGGGAACTTGCGCTTGTCGGCGAGCGTGACCTCGATCTCTGCGCCGCCGCCGAAGACGACGTGGAGGTTCGTCGCGATGAGGCCGCTCTTGTGGACGATGAAGCCCGTCCCCATCGCCTTTGCGGTGTGGATCGAGACGATCGCCGGCGTGTTCTTCGCGGCGATCTCGGCGGGCGACATCTTCACCGATGCGGCGGGCTTCTCGCTCGCGGATGCCGCCGGGCGGCACGCGGTGGCCGACGCGGAGAGCGCGACGGCGGTGAACGTCAACAGAACGGCTCGGAGGGCGAGGATTCGAGGGCGCACGATGGTCCCTTCGTTGTACGTCGAAGCTGGCGAGAATCCACCCTCGGCCAGCGATCAATGAGCGGGAGCTGCGACCTCAGCCGACGACGTGAAGGTCCCCGGCCGCGTCGTGGACGAGCGCGAGCCAGCGATCGTCGGGATCCGACGTCGTGAAACGCAGGACGACGAACGGCCATGCGTACGCGCGCACGTCGCGCTTCACGGCGTTCGTGTAACGGTCGACCTCGGCGTTCGCGTCGAGCGCAGCAACGAGCGCCGCACCGAATGCATGGCCGTGAAACTCGGGCGCGCGCACGGCCGACGCGCCGCGGTACGCGCTCTCGACGACGTTCGCTTGCAGCGCGAAGAGGTGCGAGTCGGGGAGCGCCCGCGTCGAGTCGACGTGACGCTCGACCCGCTCGCGGACGGCTTCGGGAATCGCAGGAACGAACGCGCGCCGGATCGACAGCGGACGATCGTTGATGTGCCTCAGCGTCGCGCGCACCGTCTCGCCCGCGCCGTCGCACATGCTGCAGACGACGACGTCGCCGTTGCAGTACCGGCATGGCCCTTCCTCGTCGGTGCGTCCCTGTCCGAAGCATCGCGTGCAGAGGACGGTCCCCGGCGACAGAAAGCAGTTGCCGCACCGACCGCGCCGCGCCGCGGTCGAGTCGATGAGCTGGTACCCGGTCGCCCGAAAATCCTCGGGCGGCGGCGGCATTTCGCGCGGGTAGCGATCGAAGAGCGCGGGCGCGAGCTCCACGTCCTCCTCCCACGTCTCGCGTCGCAAGAGCTCGGCGATGAAGACGATCCCGGCGAGCGCGCGCGACTCGGACGGCTCGCGCGCAAGGAGCGTCGCCACGTCGTCGGGCGCGCCTATCCCGGAGGCCCCCGCGATGGCACGCGCGCGTTCGAGGGACGGGAGCAGCAGCGCGGAAGGATCGTGGGCAGTGGGATCGTCGTGCATCGCGCCGTAGAGCGAGGATACCCTAGACGGATGCTGACCTTCAGCGACGAACCGAACGTGGCCGAGCAGCAGATGCACGCCGTCCTCTTCTTCATGGTGACGTTCGGGTACATCGACGGCGACTTCGACGCGGCCGAGAAGGACTACGTCAAGAAGCAGATCAAGTTGCTCGTCGAGCAGCGCGTCGACGGCGCGATGCCCGACGCGGATCCAAAGCTGCGCGCCGAGCTCGTCGGAAAGTACACGACGCACTTTCGCGAGGTCTTCGAAGGGATCGATCGCCACGTGCGTGATCTCCTCACCGAGCCGGTCGCCGAGGGCGAAGAGCAAGCCGGCTTCGTGCGAAACAAACTGAAGACGCGCTGCTTCGAGATCCTCCAGAGCTTCGACGAGAAGAGCCGCGAAGAGATGATGGCGGCGATCGACGAGCTCATCATGGCCGACGGCACGGCGCATCCCGCCGAGCTCGAGTTTCGCGCGGAGATGGCCGCGCTCCTCGAGCAGGATCTCGGGATCGAGCTCGAAGAGGAGGAGAGGCCGTCGGCGATCCGCCTCGAGTCGCCTTCGACGATGCCGTCGGACGGCGACAACCATCCGTTCTTCAACGCGTTCGAGTACCACTACGCGAAAGAGACCGATAAAATCCTGAAGCAGGTCGCCGCCGATCGCGCGCTCCTCGATCGGGTGATCGCGACGCTCGACGAACAGCGCGCGGCAGGGCGCGGCAAGCTCGCGGGGAAGAAGACCGTCGCCGAGCTCGTAGGCAGCGAGCCGTTCCTCGATGGCCATACGTACGTCCTGCCGCCGAAGCCGGGGCGCGCGTACGAGCTCCTCGTGCTCGGCGATCTGCACGGTTGTTACAGCGTGCTCAAGGCCGCCATCATGCAGTCCAAGTTCTTCGAC